>DASXPS010000020.1 GCA_036493475.1 Sporichthyaceae bacterium
GCTCACGGTGGGGCGGACGCCGCGTCAGATGGGGAGCGCTTCCAGGCGGGCGGGGACGTGTTTGTGCCACGGCGTCCCCGCGATCGGGTCGCGGTCGGCGGCGCGGGTGAGGTCATTGGGCGCGGTGCCGGTGCGGCGCAACACCCCGTCCGCATCGGCCACATCCAGGCCCAGACCGTTGGGCAACGCGATGGCGCCGACCGGCATGGTCTCGTCGTGCGCCACGGTCACCTCGGCGCGACCGCCGGCGGTGACCAGCGTCGCCCGGTCGCCGTCCGCGATGCCCAACGGGAACGCGTCCTCGGGATGCACGCGGAGCGCACCGCCGGTGTCCCGCCGCCGCCACTGCGGGTTGCGCATGATGGTGTTCGCGGTGAACGCGCGCCGCTCGCCGGCGGCGAGCACCAGCGGGAAACCGTCGGGCAGGCCGCGATCGGTGTCCAGCCCGGCCAGTTCGGCGAGCAGCTCGGGAATCGCCAGGTGGATCCGGCCGTCCGGGGTGGTCACCCGCGACCACACATCGGCGTGGTCATCGACGCTGAACGTGATGCCGTGCTCGCCGGCGAGCATGGCGTCGAACAGCGCCTCACCGATCGCCGCCGCGTCGTCGCCGGGCTTGCCGTGCCCGGCCCGACGCACCGCGTCGGGTGCCGCGGCCGCCGCGCGTCGGGCGATCGACCACAGGCAGGCCGGCGTCGGGCCGTCCGGCAGCGTCGGGCCCAGCGTGCGGTAGAGCACCACCGGTAGCACCGCGGCGATCCGCGGGTCCTTCATCGCCGCGGTCATCGCGGCGGCGAACCCCGCACGGCCGGCCCGGGCCGCGTCGGTCAACGGGGCGAGGTCCACCCCGTCGAGCGTGCCGAGGTCATCCACCAACCGCGCGTAGATCTCCGCCTCGGGCAGCGTCCCGGCCAACGGCTCCAGCAGCGGCGCGCGCAGGTGGAAGGTGTTGTGCGGGAACTCGAAGTTGAACCAGGTGCATTCGTGCTTCTCGAACTGGGTGGCCGCGGGCAGCACGTAGTCCGACAACCGCGCGGTCTCGGTCATCGCCACCTCGACGGTCACCACGAGATCCAACGCGGCCAACGCGCGCCGGAACGAGGCGGTGTCGGCCACCGAGTGCGCCGGGTTAGCGCTCTGGATGATCATCGCGCGGTAGCGGTCCGGGTGATCGGTGAGGATCTCCTCCGCGACCACGTTGCACGGCACCAGACCGGCGATGATCCGGGCGCCAACCACGGGGGAGAACGCGCGGTCCTCCGGGTCGGTGCGGGCCAGCGGCACCACGTCGGTGTGCATGCCCATGCCGCCGGGCTTGCCGAAGCTGCCCACCAGCAGCCACAGCAACTTGTCCAGGTACGAGGACAGCGTGCTGTGCGGGGCCTGTTGCAAACCGAGGTCCTCGAAGATCGACACGCTGCTCGCCGACCCGATGCATCGGGCCACCGCGCGCACGTCGGCCGGGTCCAGGCCGCAGTGCGCGGCGTAGTCGTCGACGGGGATCGCGCGTAGCGCCGCGAGCACCGCGTCGGCGCCGGTGGTGTGCTCGTCGAGGAACTGATGGTTCATCAGGTCCTCTTGCACGAGCACTGCGCACAACGCGGCCAGGCACCACGCGTCGGTGCCGGGGCGCAGCGCCAGGTGGTGCTCGGCGAGCTCCGCGGTCTCGGTGCGCCGCGGGTCGATCACGACCATCGTGCGGTTCGGGTCGCGGGCGATCTCCCGCAGCGTCGGGCGGGCTCGGGGCATGCCGTGCGACATCCACGGGTTCTTGCCGAGGAACACCGACACCTGCGCGTGCTCGAAGTCGCCGCGGGTGTGCGCGCGGTAGAGCCGGGCATCGACCCAGAACTCCCCGGTTTTCTCCTGGGCCAGGGCGTTGGAGCGGTAGCGCGCGCCGAGCGCGCCCATCAGCGAGCGCATGTACACCCCGCCGAGGTGGTTGCCCTGTCCGCCGCCGCCGTAGAAGAAGATGCTCTGCCCGCCGTGGGCATCGCGGACGGCGAGCAGACGCTGGGCGATCTCGGACAGCGCGGTCTCCCAGGACACGGCCTCGAAGGTGCCGTCCGGGCGCCGGCGCAGCGGGCTGGTCAGCCGGTCCGGTGCGTTCTGGTAGTGGTCCAGCCGCAGCGGCTTCTCGCAGGTGTATCCGCCGGAGGCGGGATGCGCCTTGTCCCCCCGGATGCGGAGCAGCCGTCGGTCCTGGACCTCCACTTCCAGTCCGCAGTTGCACTCGCAGAGGATGCACGCGGTGGGCTGCCACTCGGTCACGGCGACTCCGAAGTTACTCAACGGTAGCTTATGCACGAGAGCCTACAACCGGGGGTCGATTTCGTCTATGCATGCGCGCAGAACAGGTCCCTTAGGATTTTCGGCATGACGTCCCAACCCGATAGCGCCGCCCACTTGGCCAAGAACCCGCTGATCCCGCTGCCCGGGCATTGGCAACGCATCGACCGCGCCGACCAACTGGCCCGATGTCGGGCCATGTCCATCGACGACTATTGGGCGTGGGTGGCCAAGCAGCAGCGGTGGTCCACGCCACCGACCGTGGTGCGCGAGGGCGGGCTGGGTGAGGCCAAATTCTTCACCGACGGCCGGATCAACATCGCCGACAACTGCATCGACCGCTGGGCGGAGAACCCCGCCACCGCCGGCCGGGTCGCGTTGATCTGGGAGGGCGAGCCGGGCGACGTGCGCAGCTACACCTATACGCAGTTACGCGACGAGGTGTCCGCACTGGCCGCCGCGATGGTGGACATGGGTGTTGGGCACGCTGACGTGGTCGCCATCTACATGCCGAACCTGATCGAGGCGTTCACCGCGATCCACGCCTGCAACCGCATCGGCGCCATCTACACGGTGCTGTTCTCCGGGTTCGGACCCGACGCGGTGGCCTCCCGGTTGCAGGCCTCGGGTGCGGCCACCGTGGTGGTTGCCGACGCGTCGTTCCGCCGCGGCAAGCAGGTGCCGCTGTTGGCCACCCTGCGCGAGGCGCGGCGCTCCTGCCCGACCGTGGCGCGCACCATCGTGGTCGACCGCACCGGCACATTGGGTGAGCTGCAGGACGGTGAGCACCGCTACGACGAGGTGGTCGCGGCCGGCAAGGGCGGCATCGACTGCACACCGCTGGACCCCAACGAGGCCTCGTTCCTGATCTTCACCTCGGGCACCACCGCCAAGCCCAAGGGGGTGGTGCACAGCGTCGGCGGGTTCCTGCTCGGCACCTGGGCCAACGCGCACTGGCAGGTCGGCTACGAGGACGGCGACGTCTACTGGTGCGCCGCCGACGTCGGCTGGCTGACCTTCCCGATCCAGGCCGTGGTCGGCGGGCTGGCCTGCGGCATGACGTTGCTCTGCTACGAGGGCGCACTGGACACCCCGACCACAGATCGGTTCTACGAGATGTGCCGCCGACACTGCGTCACCAAGGTGCTCGGCGCCCCCACGCTGGCCCGCATGCTGCGCAAGTTCGGCGGCCCCGGCGCGGACGGGCTGGAGCTGAAGCTGTTCACCATGCAGGGCGAGCCGCTGGATCCCGAGACGTTCACCTGGACCGCGGAGACCTTCGACGCCCCGGTGGTCAACGCCTACGGGCAGACCGAGACCGGCTCCACATGGTGCTACCCGGTCTATGGGGTGGACGACCTCAAGGCCGGGTCGCTGGGCCGGGTGATTCCGGGGCACGCGTTCGACATCGTCGACGACGACGGCGTTTCGGTGCCGACGAACACCAAGGGCAACCTGGTGCTGACCGAGCCGTTCCCGACCATGTGCCGCACCGTGTGGCAGGACCCGGCGCGCTACCACGAGGCGTACTTCGCGCGGTTCCCCGGCCGCTATGCCACCAACGACGAGGCGCTGCTCGACGACGACGGACACCTGTGGGTGCTCGGCCGCTCCGACGACGTCATCAACGTCGCCGCGCACCGGATCTCCACGATGGAGATCGAGGCGACCATCGGCGCGCAGCCCGGCGTGGCCGAGGTGGCGGTGGTGGGGGTGCCCGATGACACCAAGGGCACCGTGCCGGTGGCGTTCCTGGTGCTGCGCCCCGACGGCGACGAGGCCGCGGTCCGCGCCGACGCCGATGCGGCGGTGGTCCGGGAGATCGGCGGCTACGCCCGGCTCGGCAACGTCTACGTGTGCCGGGCACTGCCCAAGACCCGCACCGGCAAGACCATGCGCCGGGTGCTGCGCGAGATCGGCACCACCGGGGACTACACCGGGGACACCTCGGCGATGGATGACCCGGAGGCCGTCGACGCGGTCAAGGAGGCGACCCGCGGCTAACCGTCGTCGCCGCCGCCCTCGCCCGGTTCGGGGGTGTCGGCGGCGTCGCCCACCCCGGCGCCGGCGTTCGCGGCCCGCCACTGGTCCTGTTTCACCACTTGCAGCTTGCCGGCGTACTGGCGCAGTTCGTCCACGGTCATGTTGTAGGCGTACAGCTCGACGGTGAACTCCCAGGTCAGCGACATCGCCACGAACACCTGGCCGTCCGGGTCATCGGGGTCGCTGCCCCAGATCGCGGGCCGCTCGCCGATCTTCCCGTCGGTCGCCTTCGGATCCTTGATCTGCAGGGTGTTGCGCTCCAGCGGGTGGTTGAAGGCCGAGATCTCCAGGTACGGGGCGCTGTCGCCGTCGCCATTGCTGACGTCCTCGTACTCCACGCTCCAGACGATGTCGGTGGCCTGGTCCAGCGAGTCCTGGGTGTTCGGGTCGCCGAGCTCGGCGGCGCTGGTGAGCTGCCAGCCGGGCCCGGGCACTTTGCCGGGGAACAGCACGTAGTTCGTTCCGGAAGGCACCCTGGTCGGCGTCGGCTCGAGGTAGGGGGTGGGCGAGGCACTGGGCACGGCGGAGATCCCCGCCCCGCAGCCCGCGAGCCCGAGCACCGCCGACACCAGCAGTGCCGCCGCGCCCCCCACCCGTGCGCATGACATGCGCAGCAGCGTGCCCGGCCGGCGGCGTCGGCGTCCGGCAGGCGCACCGCGTGACGCCCATCCGTTACGCGCGCCGCGACCGCGCGGAGCCCCCGTCCGACTCGCTCGGGGTTTGCTCCGCCAGGGCGCTCAACTCGGCGGTAAGCCCGGCATCAGCCGACCGCTCTGCCAGTTGCGCCCGTAACCAATCACCCGGAAGCCACCGCGGGCGCTCTGCCATGCGTCACAGCGTAGGCGGTGGCCACGCCTCGAAGCTCCACGTCGGGCCGGACTCCAGGGTCGAGGTGGTGGTCGTGGGTTGCGCGGCGTGGGGTGCGGCAGCGGGGGCGCGGGCGGCGCGGGGCCACGCCTCAGGCGTTGGAGGGGGTGGGGGCGACGTCGAGCACGACGTCGAATTTCCACAGCTCCGACCCGGTGACGGCCATGTCGCCGTGCTCGTTGCGTTCCCGCTGGTGGGCGACCGCGCCCATGCCGTCGCGCCAGGCCTGGTAGTCCTCCTTGGACGCCCAGCGGGAGAACACGAAGTACTTGTCGGTGCCCTCGACCGGGCGCAGCAGCTGGAAGCCCTCGAAGCCCTTGGAGTTCTCCACCATGCCCGCGCGGGTGGCGAAGCGTTCCTCCAGGTACGCCCCGGTGCCTTCGGCGACGCTGAGAACGTTGATGGCGATGTAGGACATGGCCCGCCTCCTAAAAGGTTGGTCACCGCTGTTCGCAACTACATCACAGGGCTGCTGTGGTTCACTGACGCGGTGCTGACGGCCATCGGGGTGGTGCTGTTCGTCCTGCTGTTGCTGTTCTCCGTCGCCGTGCACGAGTTCGGCCACCTGCTCACCGCCAAGCACTACGGCATGAAGGCGACGGAGTACTTCGTCGGCTTCGGCCCGAAACTGTGGTCGTTCCGTCGCGGGGAGACCGAGTACGGCCTCAAGGCCATCCCGGCCGGTGGGTACGTGCGCATCATCGGCATGGCCGACACCGAGGTCATCGCGGAGGTCGACCAACCCCGCGCCTTCCACCGCTTCCCCGCGCGCAAGCGTCAGGTGGTGCTGGTCGCCGGGTCGGCCTCGCACATGATCCTGGCCTTTCTGCTGTTCTTCATCGCACTGGTCGGGTTCGGCACCTCGAAGATCACCACCACCGTCGCCTCCGTCGCGCCCTGCGTGCCGGCCGCCGGGGCCGCCGCCTGCACCGCCACCGACCCGGCCTCACCCGCCGCGGCCGCGGGCCTGCGTCCCGGTGACACCGTGACCGCCGTCGGCAACACCCCGATCCACAGCTGGGACCAGGCCACCGCGCTGATCCGCGCCGCGGGCGCCGGACCGCTGCCGCTCACCGTGCGCCGGGACGGCCAGCAGCTGACCGTCACCCCCGACCTGGTCACCCGCGACCGTCCCGACCCCGATCACCCCGATCGCATCAGCAACGTCGGCGTGCTCGGCGTCAGCGCCGACAGCCACCTCGTGCACGCCGGCCCGATCGCCGGCGCCAAGGGCTCGGCCATCCTGATGCGCCGGGTGGTCACCGGCAGCGTGCACGCGTTGTTCACCATCCCGAACAAGATCCCCAATCTGGTCGACTCGCTGCACGGCGGCACCCGGGACAAGGAGGGCCTGGTCGGCGTCGTGGGCGCGGCCCGCATCTCCGGGGAGACCCTCAACGTCCACCAGGTCTCGCTGGGCGAACGCATCGGCGCGATTTTCACCATCATCGGCGGGCTGAACATCTTCATCGGCCTGTTCAACGTGCTGCCGCTGCCGCCGCTGGACGGCGGCCACATGGCCGTCGTCGGGTATGAGTCCCTGCGCCGCTGGCGGTCCCGGAAGCTGGGCCGCCCCGACCCAGGCCGCATCCCGACCGCGAAGCTGCTGCCGGCGACCTATGTGTTCCTGGTGCTCGCCGGCTGCCTGACGGTGTTGCTGATCGCCGCGGACATCGTCAACCCGGTCACGCTGTACTGAGCGCGCCGCCCGGGAGAAGGCCGGCTATACCTGACAAACGCCACTAGTCGGGTCGCGGTCGAGTCAACTATTACCTATGAATATGACGAGAACCAGCGCGAGGAAGCTGCGGTGGACGCTCACCGCGTGCCTGCTCGCGGCGACCACGATCGCCGGGGCGCTGGTCGCGATGTGCAACACCTCGAGCCACGACACCCTGACCCCGACCGCCGTCGTCGAAGGGCGCTGACGGGGCGTCAGCCAGACAGCTGCGCGATGGTCTGCCGGCGCACCGCATCGGTTTCGCGGTGGAAGGTCGACCCCGAGTTCGTAGCGCAATTCCCACGCGGCCGCCGGCCCGTCGTTCGTGGCGATCTTGCTGCCTGCGGTGCGCGGACTAGCGTCAGGTTCTGCATGACTACGGGTTGTCCGCCGACCGCAAGCCCTAGCCCGACAGCTGCGCCCGGGCCTCGCGCAGCAGCGCGACTTCAGCCGGCGCGGGGTTGCTCGGGGTCGGCGCCCCGGCGCAACCCTCCAGGATTGGACGGACGGATCAGTGAGCCGGCTGGTACCAAGCCGGAGGCGTGAAACGCGCGCGCCGCACGCGGCGCCGGCCGCGGATTACCCGCAGCTGCTCCCACACCAGGGACGCCAGCCAGGCGCCGGAAGCCAGCACACAGACGACGAGCCCGGAGCCGACCTTGACGTCGATCACACCGGGGACCTTGGACAGCAGACCGGTGGTGTTGCCGGCATCGATCATCGAGGCCATGAACGCGGCCACGGCGAGCACGATGTCGACGAGCCGCACCACCAGGCGACGCGGGGCCAAGGACACGGCCAGGGCGCCGAGGGCGATCGCCATCAGCACTTTGCCGTCCTTGATGGTGGCACCGGTGATCGCGAACGGGCCGAGGGTCGCCCACGGCATCAGCACGCCCATCACCACCGCCGCGATGAAGCCACGTCGGAGGTTGCTCGCGAGGTCCTGCGGCACCCGCGGCCGCGCCGTCGCCGAAGGGCGGACGGGGGGAGGGGGCACGGTCGGGCTCGGGTGCCACTCCCAGTGGGCCTGCGCACCGGCCAGCGCGCTGACCAGATGCCACCGGCCCGAGGTGCCGTCCGGCGAAGCAGGCTGGTCGGACGGCACCCAGTCCTGCCGTAGGGAGCCGGCAGGCCCCATCACGTTCACCCAGGATCCAGTCGATGTGGTCACACTCGAATCCTGTCGAGGGCGGCACCAAAACAGCCAGGCTTGATCGGTTCGGATTCGGTGCTCCTGCGGGCAAGTACCGCAACGAACCTCGTTGCTTCCGTCAAACGATCATCAACGGCGTCGCGGGGAATTGCCCGCGAGGGCGAACATCCCGGCACAGACGGCAGACCCCCGCCGCCGATCCAGCCGGCGGCAGGGGATCCAGACATGTCAGGTCGGTCAGGCGCCCGAGTCGGTGAATTTTTCGGTGCCCGCCACTACCTGCAGGTCCTTCAGGTTCGAGTGCGCGCGGGCGTAGCGCAGCTCGTGGGCCAGGTCGCTGACCTGGTTGCTCAGCGGATTCGGCGCCACCGACAGCGTTGACAGGTCGCCCAGTGCTGCACCCTTGCCGTCCAGGAACGCCGACCCGGAGTCGCCCGGCACGCCCGGGGTGAGCGTGTAGACCGAGTGCGACCAGCCGCCGCCGTCATCACCGATGCTGGTACCGGTCTTGGGGGAGAGCGAGGAGACGCCCTGCCGCAGCGGGGAATTCCCGTAGGACTCCACCGGGTCCCCGGCCTTCGTGCCCGTCGTGTTCAACCCGATCGGTCCGCCGAAGAACGGGATCGACGGGTTGACCTTGGATACGTCGGAATTGGGGATCTCGATCAACGCGAGGTCGTTGAAGGTGCAGGTGTCCTTGTCCTTCTCACCCACCTTCTGCATGAGCAGCCAGGAGTTGTACACCAGCTTCCCGGTCACCCCGGAATCCTCGATCTTCACCGGGGTGCCCAACGGCAAGGAGTGCGCGCTGCACCCGTCGGTCTCGTTGGCCTGCCCCGTGCCGGAGCAGTGCGCAGCCTGACCCAGGTAGGTGTGCCCGCTCGCGGTGTAGATGAAATTGGCCGTGCACTCGGCGTCCTTGGTCAGCGTCACCACGCCGGGATGGATCGTTGCGCTCGCCGCCGGGGCCCAGTGCCCACCGGTGGCCACCAGGTTCGGCCCGCCGGTCCCGGCCGTCGCCGGGGCGGCGGCGGCCAACGTCAGGGTGGCCAGGCCCGTTGCGACGCCCAGGGTGCGCGCGAGGGCGGTGCGTCCGGACAAACTCATGACTGCTCCTCCGCTGCGGTGTTCATCGAAAGCTCATATTTACGCAACGCAGATGTTGTGTAATTGTTCATTGCCTGCCCGGGCGGAGGCTCGGTAAACCCCGGGATGCGGCGTACAGAACGGTAGTCTGGCTCACCGCGAGAGATGCTGACGCGGCGTCAGCCCGACAGCTGCGCCCGCGCCTCGCGCAGCAGCGCGATGGTCTGCCGGCGCACCGCGTCGGTGGTGTCGGTGCGTTCGGTGAAGTTGATCCGCACCGCCCGGCGGTCCTCGCCGTCCAGGGTCGCGATCACGTCCATGCCGTAGCGGTCCACCCCGACCATCTCCGCCGAGGTCGGCTCCACCCGCCCGTACACGCGGCAGTAGTCGACCAACGCCTCGGGGTGGTCGGTGTTCATGTGCCTCAGGATGCCCTCGGCGACCGGCAGCAGCGGGTCGGGTTCGGCGGTGGCGTAGCCCTCGGCGGTCACCCAGCTCATCCGGCCGAACCCGCCGACGTAGCGCACGTTGGCGACCTCCAACCGGTAGACGGAGAAGTCGTGGAAGGAGGCGTAGAACGCCGTCGGGTGCGTCTCCAGATACAGGTCCAGCCCGGCCTGGCGTTCGTCGCCGTCCAGCTTGGACATCTCCCCGACCAGCGTGACTCGGGCCAGCGCCAGCAGGTTGGTGCCGCCGTCGTGCTCGGTGACCATCAGCGACGCCCGCGGGTTCGCGGCCATGTTGCGGGAGTGCTCGGCCAGGCTGGATAACGACAGCAGCGGGCGGCCCACGGAATCGACCGCGTAGCCGACCAGCGACCCGAACGGATATCCCGGGCACTCGGTGCTCATCGTGGCCAGCGACGCGAACGCCTTGGCCGTCATCAGGGTGCGGGAGCGTTCCGCGTCGGACGGTTCCCCGTGCAGGTTCACCGTCGCCCGCAGCGTGGCCGTGGTCTGTGGTTGTGCCTCCGCGGGCACGCCGTGGCCGCCGTTGTCGCTCATCTCGTCGCCTCCGTCCTGTCCATCACGGGCCAAGCCCATCACGGATTGGTGGTGCGGGCCGCCCGACGCGGCCGTGGCGAGTAAGAGCGTGCGCAGCACAGGTGGAATCCGAGGTGCCCGGCCTCAACCGAGGTGTGTTGCGGGGTCCGACATGCTCCGCCACATACGCTCCGTCAGATTCGGCGCTCCCCCCGCGTCCACGGTCTTCACCGTCGGTTCCGAGCCGGTGAGCACCAGCTGACTGCGGATCGCGCCGAAAGCGTAGAACCGCGCGGTCCACACCGGACATCGACGCGCGGTTCTGCGCTTTCGGGGAAACGTGCACAGAGCGGCGGGTGCGTCGGCGGCACCCGCCGCCCTGCTGTGTCGCGCCGGCGTCGCGTGTTACGCCGGCTTACCCGGCCCGCCCGGACCACTCGGACCGGCCGGTCCCTTGTGCCACTTGTTCGGTCCCTGTAGGCCGCAGGCCTGCGCCGCGTCGTGGAAGGCCTGGCGGCGTTTGTCCATCTGCTCGCGGCTGGGCCGCTGGTTCTGGTCCGGGCGGTGCATGCCCGGCCCGAAGCCCTTCTGCTCCATGCAGACCTTCTGCTGTTCGTTCATCGGCGGACCCCAGTGGCGCCCGGGACCGGGCCACCCGGTGACGCCGCAGTCCTTCGCGGCCTGCATGCGGTCGTGCCAGCGCTTCTGCATCTGGTCCCGGCCGGGCGGCTGGTCACCCGGGTGATGCTGCATGGGCCCGAAGCCCTTCTTCGCCATGCACTCGCGTTGCTGGTCGGACAGTTGCGACGGGCCGGGGTGGTCATCGGAGCGGACCGTCGGATGGGACCGGACGTCAGCGGCGAATGCCGGTGTCGTCGCGGCCGCGGGCACGACGGCCAGGGCGGCCGTCAGAAGCATCGTGCGTGGAATCCGCATTGTGTGAGTTGTCCCTTCTGCGTACGTCGTCCCGACATGGTCAGCTCGTTTCCTGGGGGCCAGGTCTGGAGAAGCCGGCAGTTCCCCGGGTTTTTCACACCGGCCGTTGAGGCCAAACCTGCCCGCTGCGACGTCATCTCAGGCATCGACGGCTCGTTGTGTCCCCGCTGCGGATCAAGCCGGGCCGGTGCTCGCTCTCTTGCGCCGAACGGCTGAACTTGTGATGTGTTCCGGGTCGTTCGCGCCACACCCGCTCTCGGGCGCCTTCACGATCGACAGGCCATTGCACATGCAGCCGAGGAGCAGCCGTGCCCCGCCCGGATCCGCGTACGCGTCGGTTCGGCATGGCGCGAGGGCTCGGCACCGGACTGTTGGCGGTGGTGGTGCTGGCCACCGGGCTCGGTTCCACGGCTGCGGCCGATCCGAGATCGACGCCGCGATCGGAGCGGGTGTGCACGCCGCACCCGGCGCCCGGCTACGCCACGTGCTTTGCCGAACGGCGCACGGACGTTCAGCCAATGTCGCGTTCCCACGTCGCCTCACCCGCGGCGATCCAGGGCTACTCCCCGGCGGACCTGAAAGCCGCTTACGCGATTCCGACCGAGCTCGGCGCCGGGGCGACGGTGGCCATTGTGGATGCCTTCGACAACCCGAACGC
>DASXPS010000021.1 GCA_036493475.1 Sporichthyaceae bacterium
GGACCGCGGACCTTCCGCCTGCTCGCCGCCGCGGTGCTGCTGCCGATCGGGCTATGGCTGCTGCTCCGTCGGCCCGCGCTGCTGCCACGTGAAACGGCGATGTCACCGCGTACCATCACCGGCCTGGCTCTGGTCGTGGGCCTCATCGGCGGCATCTACGGCATCGGTGGCGGTTCCATCCTGGGGCCGGTGCTGGTGGGCAGCGGGATGTCGGTGGCCGTGGTCGCTCCCGCGGCGCTGGCCTCCACCTTCGTCACGTCGTGCGTCGGCGTCGGGACCTACGCGTTGCTGTCCCTCGGCTCGAGCGACCACGTCGCGCCCGACTGGCCGCTCGGATTGCTGTGCGGGCTCGGCGGTTTGATCGGCGGCAACCTCGGTGCACGTCTGCAGCCACGTTTGCCCGAGGCGACGCTGCGACGGCTACTGGGAACGCTCGCGGTCGCCCTGGCAGTTGCCTACCTGGTGCAGGCCGCCCGATAGGCGCAGTGGACCTACGTGCACAGGGCGGCAAAGTGCCGGCCGCGAGTTGATCGCTTCAGTTTGATGGCTCGGGTGAGAGCAGGTCCTCCTCGAGGAACGCCCGAATCCGCGCGGCAATCACCGGCCAGTCGGGGCCGAGCCAGACGAAGTGGCTGGGGGCGTTGCTGACGATGAGTTCAGCGCGGCGGATCACGTCCGCGAAGGACTGCGAGTGGTGGAAGGGAACGCCGCGGTCGGTGCGGGTGGCGATCACAAGTGTGGGTTGGTCGATTTGGGTGGTCACGTCCGGCGTGGGGCGCAGGTCGTTGCGGAACCCACGCCCGGAGCGCATGTGCGCGAAAAGGGCGAGCAGCACGGCGCGGTCCTGCGCCGACAACGCGGTCGCGACCTCGCCACCCGGTCGGGTGGACAGCCGTCCCAGCATCATCCGCAGCCCGGTGCCGGGTGCGACGCGGATGAGCCCGCGTACCGCTGCCCAGGTGAGGCGTTCGGTCCGGCCGGCGAACGCCAGGTGCGAGCCCAGGCGGGTACAGCGGTCCGGATAGGGCAGCCAGCTCACGGCGCTGATGAGGATCAAGCGCTCGACGAGGTCAGGATGGCGCGCCGCCATCGTCGCGGCGGTCGGCCCGCCCCCGGAAATACCCACGACGGCGGTGACCCGGTCGATGCCCAGCTGGGCACACAGCGCCCGGACCACGTCGGTACAGCCCTGCACCGATCTGCCGGTGGACAGCGGCGTGCGGCCGTAGCCCGGACGCGAGGGCACCAACACCGTGGCGCCGGCTTCGGCGAAGACCTCCTCGCCCAGTGCCAGCCCGGCCCGCACGTGCCCGCCGTGGAACACCAGCACGACCGCTTCACCGCGTCGTTCCAGCCGGTACTCGATCTGGCCGGTGGGCAGGCTCGCCACTGTCGTCGGACGGAGGAGGTCGAGCATCGGGACTGTGCCTCCGGTGGCCGGTGGCCGCAGGGGCGTGGCCGGGCACAATGTTAGTGGCTAACATTGTGCCGTGACCACCGCATCCCCGGCCGGCGGGAAGCGCGAGCGGACCAGCGCCCGCCTGCTGCTCTGTGCCCTGGCGCTGTTCGAGTCCCAAGGCTTCGAGGAGACGACGGTCGCGCAGATCGCGGAGACGGCCGGGGTCGCGCCGATGACGTTCTTCCGCCACTTCGCCGCCAAGGCACAGGTGCTGCTGGACGATCCCTATGACCCGGTCATCGCCGCGTCGATAGCCCGCCAGCCGAGGCGGTTGCGCGCGTTGGCGCGAACCACGGCCGGGCTGCGCCAGGCCTGGGCGGAGTTGCCCGAGCCGATCAGCGAGATCCAGCGCAGGCGGGTCCGGGTCGTCGCGACCACGCCGTCGCTGTGGGGCGAGATGCTCGCCAGCAACGCCAGGACCGAGCAGTTGATCGTCGACCAACTGGTGCGCGACGGCACGGACCGGCTCACCGCCCGGGCCGCGGCGGCGGCCACCCTGGCCGCGGTCGCCGCCGGGCTCGTCGAGTGGTCCCAGCAGGACGACGGTTCCATCGGTGACGCGGTGACGCGCGCGCTGGGCGTGCTTGACGGCGCCGATGGCTGAGTTGGGATGTCGCGAATTGAGCCGGGTCTTTCCGGGTGGCGCCGGGGTGCACAGCATCGACCTGCGGGTGGCGTCCAGGACCGTGCACGCCCTGGTCGGGCTCAACGGTGCGGGCAAGACGACGCTGCTGCGACTGCTGTTGGGCATGCTCCGACCGGACTCCGGCACCGTGGCGTTGAACGGCCGTGAGCTGAGCCGACTGCGACCGGCCGACTGGATGCAGGTGGGACACCTGGTCGGCGCGCCACTCGCCTACCCCGAGCTCGGGGTGCGGATGAACCTGGAGTTGGCGGCCCGGCTGGCCGGCGTCCGGCGAAGCGAGATCCCGGACGTGGTCGATGCCGCCCTGGACGAACTCGAGTTGGGGCCCTACGCCGACAAGCGGGTCGGCGTGCTCTCGCAGGGCAACCTGCAACGAGTCGGCCTCGCGGTCGCGTTGCAGCACTCGCCGCAGGTGATCGTGCTCGACGAACCGTCCAGCGCGCTCGATCCCTCCGGGGTCGTCCTGCTGCGCGAGTTGCTCCTGCGCCGGGTTGCCGCCGGAGCGGCCGTCCTGGTCTCGAGTCACCACCTCGACGAGGTCGCCCGGATCGCCGACGTGATCACTGTGGTGAACGGCGGCGAGGTGGTCGGCGAACTCGAGCCCGGCAGCCCCGACATCGAGCGTGCCTTCTTCGCCCGGGTGCTCGCCCATGACGAGAGCAGGGCGCGATGACACCGGCGCTGTTCGTGGAGTATCGCAAGGTCGCCTCCTCCGTCGTGGTGCGTTCCGCCACCGCGCTGCTGGTGCTCGGCATCGTCGGGATCTCGGCCTCCCTGAGCTTGGCGATTGCCCGAGGTGACGAGCAGGCGCGCGCCAAGCTCGGGCCCCTCGCCGACAAGCAGGGCTGGGATCAACTCACCGGGATGACCGCGATGATCAGCGCTCCCGCGGCGCTGCTCGGCTTCGGCACCGTGCTCAGCTGGATGATCGGACGCGAATTCGCGGACGGAACGATCTGCGGTTTGTTCGCGCTTCCGGTTTCCCGCCGTGCGCTCGCCACGGCGAAGCTCATCGTGTTCGGTTGCTGGACAGCTGCGGTCGCGGTCATCGTGGCCGTCTCGTGCGCCGCCCTCGGGTTGGCCCTCGGCTACGGCCTTCCTCAGGACGCAGACATCGCCGGATTGGTCCGACTCCTGGCGGTCGGACTACTCACCGGCCTGCTCGCCGCGCCGGCCGGCTGGGCGGCGACGCTCGGCCGCGGACTGCTCCCGGGAATCGCCACCACGGTCGTCATGATCGCGCTCGGCCAGATCTTGGTGGCGGCGGGCGTCGGGGCATGGTTCCCGGTCGCGGCCCCCGCACTCTGGGCGGTTTTCCCGGACGACGTCTCCGAGCTTCAGCTGACCCTGGTCCCGATCACCGCACTCGTCGTTGCCGCGATGACTGCCCGGGCCTGGCAGCAACTCCAGCTCGACAAATAACGCCGAGAGGACACCCGCGGAATCCACGAGCGTCTACTGGTGGCGATGAGACGTAAAGCCGTGCCCGGGCGGCGAGGAATGAGACCGCAACTGAGACCGGACGACCGGCGCCTGCGGTCCGCCCGGCCGACCAGCCCTCTTTGTGTGGTGGGACCTGCTGGTATCGCCAATAGGACCGGGCTAAGCTTAGTCTATGCCGACGGTGAACATGCATGAGGCCAAGACGAATCTCTCCAAACTGGTGGAGCGAGCTGCAGCAGGCGAGGACATCGTGATTGCGCGGGCCGGGGTTCCGGTCGCCCGGCTGGTCCCGGTCCGGCATCACCAGCCCGTGACCCTGGGGCTGCTGCAGGGTCGTATCCGCATTGCGGCGGATTTCGACGCCCCGCTTCCCGACGACGTCCAGCGCGCCTTCGACGGCCTCGGCTCGTGAAGCTCCTGCTGGACACCCATGTCGTGCTGTGGGCCTGGGGCGATCCCGACCGAATAAGTGCGCCGGCCCGGCAGGCGATCCTCAACCCCGCCAACGCGAAAGTGGTGAGCGCAGCCAGCGCGTGGGAGGCGTCGGTGAAGTCCGCGGCGGGCCGCCTGAACCTGCCGGAGGATTTCGGCGACTCCCTGCGGGCGAGCGGCTTCGAGCCGTTGGCCATCACGGTCGAGGATGGGTTGGCTGCGGGCGCACTGCCACCGCACCACGGCGACCCTTTCGATCGCATGCTCGTCGCCCAGGCCCAGGGCGGTGGCTTCACCCTCGTCACCCGCGATGAACAACTCACGGCTTATGACGTGGCGATCCTGCGGGCTTAAGCGCGCCACACGCAATCAGCTGGGTGGGCCTAGATGGACTTGAACCATCGACCTCTTCCTTATCAGGGAAGCGCTCTAACCGAGCTGAGCTATAGGCCCCGGGTGCGGCAGGACCATACCCCACCGCGCCGGCCGGGCCGAAATCGCCCGGAACGTCGAACGGGCCCCGACGCTTTCGCGCAGGGGCCCGTTTATCCGCCGACCGGAGGGTCGTTACTCCTCTTCGGCCAGGGTGACCTCGACGCCACCGACCATGTCGGTGGACAGGTTGTACAGGTAGGCGCCCAGGGTGGTCAACGCGGTGATCATGATCGTGTCGACCAGCGCCACGATCGTCGCCATGCCCATGACGCGGGGCAGTGAGAAGAACGCGACGACGTCGAACCCCTTGGAGTTCTGGTTACCGCTGACGTCGCTGACGGTGCTCGCCACGGTGGAGAAGAAGCCCATGAAGTCCAGGGCCAGCCACAGCAGGCCGATCGCCACCAGCAGCACGATGCCCAGCGCCACGGAGAACAGGAAGGAAACCTTCATCACCGACCACGGGTCGATGTTGACGATCTTCAGCCGGGCCCGGCGCACCCGCGGCCCACCGCGGCCGGTGTCGGCGCCGCGCGCGCGGCCCAGCCGCGACTTGGGCACCGGTGCGTCGCTGCTCACCGGCTTGGCCGGGGCGGGCACGGTCATCCGCTCCGGCATGACCGGCGCGTCCATCGGCCTGGTCTCGAACCTCGGCTCGGGCCGGGTCATCGGCGCGGTCTCGGCGAACGTGACCGCCTCCGCCTCCTCGGCCTCTGCCTTCTCGGCGTTGGGCTTACGGCCCCACCGTGCCTTCTTGGGTGCGGCCTCGGCGTCCGCCGTCTCGGCGGACGACTCCGACGCGGCCGTGACGTCGGCAACCGGCTGAGCGCTGCGCGATGCCGCGTAGTCACTCACGCTGTCCGCCACCACGATCGCCACCGCGGCACCCGAGTCGTCGGCGTTCGGCTCCCCCGAGCCGTCGCCGACCTTTCCCAACCCGAAGGCGCGGCCGAATCCCCCGCGCATCTTCTCGTCAGCCACCGCTTGTCAGTCCTCCTCTGGGGCGCCTCCCCCGGAGCCCCCCTGGTCCGTCACGACCGCAGGCGCGTCGCCATCCACGTCCGAACCAGTTCCCCCGGGTTCGGCGTCCGAGTCCTCATCAGCCAAGGCCTCGGCGTTTCGTGCGATCGCTACCACACTGTCGCCATCGGCCACGTCAATCAGCCGTACACCCATGGTGGCACGTCCGGTACGCCGAAGCTCGGTAGTTGTGATAACCGTACGAATGACGCCGCCATTTGAGGTAATTGCGAACAATTGATCACCCTCGACCACGACGAGAGCCCCGATCAGTTCGCCACGATCGTCCGTTGTGCGCGCTGCCCGGGTGCCGAAACCGCCCCGCTGCTGCACGCGGTATTCGTCCACCGCGGTCCGTTTGACATAACCGTTCGCCGTCGCCACAACAAGGTCCGAGTCCGGCCGAACCAGAGCGAGGGACAACACCCGGTCGCCGTCGCGCAGCGCCATCGACCGCACCCCGCCGGTGGCCCGACCCATCGGACGTAGCGCCTCGTCGTCCGCGGTGAACCGGATCGACATGGCCCGGCGGCTGACCAGCAGCACGTCGTCGGTGGGGGCCACCAGCAGCGCGCCGATCACCTCGTCGTCCTCGCGCAGGTTGATCGCGATCACCCCGCCCTGCCGTGGGGAGTCGTACTCGGTCAGCGCGGTCTTCTTGATCTGGCCGCCGCGGGTCGCCAGCACCAGGTACGGCGCCACGGTGTAGTCGCGCAAATACATCACCTGCGCGATGGTCTCGTCGGGTTGGAAGGCCAACAGATTCGCCACGTGCATGCCCTTGGCATCACGTCCGGAATCGGGCAGTTCGTAGGCCTTTGTCCGGTAGACCCGGCCCTTGTTGGTGAAGAAAAGAATCCAGTGGTGGGTTGTCGTGACAAAGAAGTGCTCGACGATGTCGTCCTGGCGCAGCGTCGCCCCGCGAATGCCCTTACCGCCGCGGCGTTGCGACCGATACAGGGTCGCGCTGGTCCGCTTGGCGTAACCGCCACGGGTGATGGTGACGACCACATCCTCCTCGGCAATGAGGTCCTCCATGGAGACCTCACCGTCCCAGGGCACGATCTGCGTGCGCCGCTCGTCGCCGTACTTCTCAACGGTGGCGGCGAGCTCATCGGAGATGATCTGCCGCTGCCGCTCCTCGGAGGCGAGGATCGCGTTGAAGCCGGCGATGCGCTCCATCAAATCGTCGTACTCGTCGATGATCTTCTGGCGCTCCAGGGCGGCGAGCCGACGCAGCTGCATGTCCAGGATCGCGGTGGCCTGCGCCTCGTCGATCTCCAACAGCGCCATCAGGCCGGTGCGGGCCTCCTCGACGGTGGGACTGCGTCGAATCAACGCGATGACCTCGTCGAGCGCGTCGAGCGCTTTGAGGTAGGCCCGCAGGATGTGCGCGCGCTCTTCTGCCTTGCGCAGCCGGTACCGCGTGCGCCGGACGATGACCTCGATCTGGTGGGTCACCCAGTGCCGGACGAACGCGTCCAGCGGCAGCGTGCGTGGCACGCCGTCTACCAGCGCCAGCATGTTGGCGCCGAAGGTGTCCTGCAACTGGGTGTGTTTGTAGAGGTTGTTCAGCACCACCTGCGCGACCGCGTCGCGCTTGAGCACGATCACCAACCGCTGGCCGGTGCGCGCGCTGGTCTCGTCGTTGAGCTCGGCGATGCCCTGGATGCGCCCGTCGTTGACCAGCTCGGCGATCTTTGTCGCCAGGTTGTCCGGATTCACCTGGTAGGGCAGCGCGGTGACCACCAACTGGGTGCGGCCCTTGGCATTCTCCTCGACCTCGACTACCGCCCGCATGGTGATCGAGCCGCGGCCGGTGGTGTACGCATCGCGAATGCCGCGCAGGCCCACGATCAGCGCGCCGGTCGGGAAGTCCGGGCCCTTCACCCGCTCCAGCAGGGCCTCGAGCAGCTCCTGCTTGGACACCTGCGGGTTACTCAGATACCACTGCACACCCTCGGCGATCTCCCGCAGGTTGTGCGGCGGGATGTTGGTCGCCATGCCGACCGCGATGCCGGCCGAGCCGTTGACCAACAGATTCGGGAACCGCGCCGGCAGCACGTTGGGCTCGGACTCGCGCCCGTCGTAGTTCGGCGAAAAGTCGACGGTTTCCTCGTCGATGTCCCGCAGCATCTCCATGGCCAGCGGGGCCAGCCGGCACTCGGTGTACCGCATGGCCGCGGCCGGGTCGTTGCCCGGCGAGCCGAAGTTGCCGTTGCCGTCCACCAGCGGCATGCGCATCGACCACGGCTGGGCCAACCGCACCAGGGCGTCGTAGATCGCCGAGTCACCGTGCGGGTGGTAGGAGCCCATGACGTCGCCGACGATGCGGGCGCACTTGTTGTACCCGCGGTCCGGGCGGTAACCGCCGTCGTACATCGCGTACAACACGCGGCGGTGCACCGGCTTGAGGCCGTCGCGTACATCGGGCAGCGCGCGGCCCACGATCACGCTCATCGCGTAATCGAGGTAGCTGCGCTGCATCTCGACCTCGAGCCCCACCGGCTCGATGCGACCGCCGGGCGGCGGAGCTGACGTCAGGTCAGATGTCAAGGAATCGCACGTCCTTCGCATTGCGCTGGATGAAGTTGCGGCGGGACTCGACGTCCTCGCCCATCAGCACGCTGAACAACTCATCGGCCATCGCCGCCTCGTCCAGAGTGACCTGGAGCAGCACCCGAGTGCCCGGGTCCATGGTGGTGTCCCACAGTTCCTTGGCCGGCATCTCACCCAGACCCTTGAACCGCTGGATGCCGTCGTCCTTGGGGATCTTCCGGCCGGCCTGCACGCCAGCGGCGAGCAGTGCGTCGCGCTCCCGGTCGGAGTAGGCGTACTCCACGTTGTCCTTACCGCCGGGCCATTTCAGCTTGTACAACGGCGGTTGGGCGAGATAGACGTATCCCCCTTCGACCAACGGCTTCATGAACCGGAACAGCAGGGTGAGCAGCAGCGTGCGGATGTGCTGACCGTCGACGTCGGCGTCGGCCATCAGGATGATTTTGTGGTACCGCAGTTTGAGTACGTCGAACTCATCGTGGATGCCGGTGCCCAGCGCGGTGATGATCGCCTGCACCTCGGTGTTCTGCAGCACCCGGTCGATGCGCGACTTCTCGACGTTGAGGATCTTGCCGCGGATCGGCAGGATCGCCTGGGTCATCGGGTCGCGGCCACCGACCGCGGAGCCACCGGCCGAGTCACCCTCGACGATGAAGACCTCGCAGCGCTCCGGCTCATTGGACTGACAGTCCCTCAGTTTGCCGGGCATTCCGCCGCCGGTCAGCAAACCCTTGCGGTTACGGGCCAGATCCCGGGCCTTGCGCGCCGCGATCCGCGCGCTGGCCGCATCGATCGACTTGCGCGCAATCTGCTGGCCCTCTTTGGGATTCTCCTCGAACCAGCGGCCCAGACGTTCGTTGAGGATCGTCTGCACGAAGGTGCGCGCCTCCGTGTTGCCCAGCTTGGTCTTGGTCTGCCCCTCGAACTGAGGCTCACTCAGTTTGACCGACACGATCGCGGTCAGGCCCTCGCGAATGTCCTCGCCGGTGAGGTTCGCGTCCTTCTCCTTGAGCAGGTTCCACTGCCGACCGAACTTGTTCACCAGGGAGGTCAGCGAGGATCGGAAGCCCTCCTCGTGGGTGCCGCCCTCGTGGGTGTTGATGGTGTTCGCGAAGGTGTACACCGACTCGTTGAATGAGTGGTTCCACTGCATCGCGATCTCCACCGCGATGTGCCGATCGGTGTCCTCGGCCTCGAAGGACAGGATCGTCGGGTGCGAGGGCGTCTTGGATTCGTTGAGGTGGCGGACGTAGTCGACGATGCCGCCGTCATAGCAATAGGTGAACGAAAGCGGCGCCCCGGTCTCGGGGTCGGCGTGTTCGGCACGTTCGTCGGTCAGCGTGATGGTCAGGCCCTTGTTGAGGAAGGCCATTTCCTCCAGGCGTCGACGCAAGGTCTCGAAGTCGTAGTCGGTGGTCTCGAAGATCTCCGGGTCCGGCCAGAAGGTGACCACGGTTCCGGTGGCATCGGTTGCCTCGCCCCGGGCGAGCGCGGCCGTCGGGGCGCCGCCGGAGTACGTCTGCCGCCACACGTAACCGTCGCGGCAGATCTCCACATCCAGCCGGATGGACAGCGCGTTGACCACCGAGACGCCCACGCCGTGCAGACCACCGGAGACCGCATACCCGCCGCCGCCGAACTTGCCGCCCGCGTGCAGCGTGGTCAGCACCACCTCAACCGCGGGGCGCTTCTCCGCCGGGTGCTCGTCGACCGGGATCCCGCGGCCGTTGTCCACCACGCGCACCGCGCCGTCGGCCAGGATTGTCACTTCGACGGTGTCGCAGTAGCCGGCCAGCGCCTCGTCCACCGCGTTGTCCACGACCTCGTAGACCAGGTGGTGCAGGCCCCGCTCGCCGGTGGACCCGATGTACATGCCGGGTCGCTTGCGAACGGCCTCCAACCCCTCCAGCACGGTGATCGCGCTGGCGTCGTAGGAATGTCCAACTGCGGGCTTGCCATTGTTCGAAGGTTCGGCGGCCTGTTCCGGCATGACCGCCAGACGCTCCGCGATCTCTTCGCTCACGTAACCCCTAAATAACCCGTTCGACTCGCCGAACGGCGGGTCACGTCGTCAATTCTACTGGTTCTCGGGCAGGCGACCCGGCCTTCCGGGCCTCAAAACGGCGCCGAGCCGCGATCACCCCCCGTCCACGTGTCCCCCCACACGGGTGACGGTCTACCTGCCCATTGTGGCGTGGGCCACAGTTGTCCCCGGGGAACTATCCCCATCTGTGGAAAACCCTGTGGACAACGCCCCTGGTCGAGGCTGACGTCATCCGCGTCGACCACCTGAGGCCCCGAATTGTGGCCAAGGAGGATGACATCAGCGTTGGCCACCGGGCTCAGCCGTAGGTGTCCCGCGGGCCACGCCCGTCGCGTGCCCGCAGCGGCCCGTAATTCCACGACGGGGCGTCCGGGCCGCGCACATCGAGTCGGGTGACGCTGCCGTGCCCGAGTTCGACGTTCAACCGCCGCACGATGTCCGCGGACATCAACCGCAGCTGGGTGGCCCAGGCGGTGGATGCGGCCCGCACGGTGAGCACGCCGTCGGCGAATGCCAGCGGTTCGGTGTGCGCCGCCACGTCCGCCCCGACGATCGCCGACCACCGGTCCAACACACCGACCGCGGCCGCGGGCAGCTGCCAGCCGCGCTCGGTGACCAGCCGATCGAGCGTCGCGCCGAACAACAGCGGATCCCGGTCGGCGGACTCGCGTGCTTCGCGCACCGGCCGGAGCCGGCGACGCGCGCCGCCGGCCGCGCGGGCCTGCTGCTGCGCCCGGGCCAGCGCCGCCCGGGCCAGGTCCACCCCGGGCGCCGGGTCCTCGCGCGGGCCGGGCGCCTCGGTGTCATCCGACACGATTCACCGTCCCGTCGCGCACCTCGTAGCGGGCACCCGTCAACTCAGACGGTACGTCCTCGGGCACCGCGGCGGTGATCAGCACCTGCTCCGCCCCGGCGATCAGCCCGGCCAACCGGGACCGGCGGTGCACGTCCAGTTCGGCGAACACGTCGTCCAGGATCAGCACCGGATCGGTGCCGGTGCCGAGCGTCCCGCGCAGCAACTCATACGAGGCCAGCCGCAGCGCGAGGGCGAACGACCAGGACTCGCCGTGGCTGGCGTAGCCGCGCGTGGGCAACGGACCCAGCGACAGAATCAGGTCGTCGCGGTGCGGTCCGACCAGGGAGATGCCGCGGTCCAGTTCGTTGGATCGCGCCTCCAGCACCGCCGCGGCCAGCGCGGCCTCCAACGTCTCGCGGTCCGCGGCCGGATCGAGCTCGGGCCCCAGCGAGCTGCGATAGACCAACGTCGCGGGACCGCCGCCGGAGGAGACCTCGTCGTAGGCCTTCTCTACCAGCGGTTCCAACGTGCTGACCAGCGACAACCGGTGCGCGAGCAGCTCCGCGCCGGTGCGCGACAGGTGGGCATCCCAGGTCTCCAACGTGCGCAGATCCCCGCGTCCGGACCGGCTGTCGTCGCCACCGCCTCGGCTACCGCCTCGGCTGTCGTCGCCATCGCCTCGGCTACCGCCTCGGCGACCGCCTCGGCGGCCGGCCCCGGCGGTCTTCAACAGGGCGTTGCGTTGCTTGAGCACGCGGTCGTAGTCGGCGCGCACCGCGGCCAGCCGCGGCGTCACCGCCACCAACAGGTCATCGAGGAACCGCCGCCGCTCGCTCGGGTCGCCCTTGACGATGGCGAGATCCTCCGGCGCGAACAACACCGTGTTCAGCACGCCGAGCACCTGGCGCGGCCGCTGCACCGGATTGCGGTTGAGCTTGATGCGATTCGCCCGCCCCGGATTCAGCTCGATCTCCACCAGCGCGCGGCGGTCCTCGCGCACAATCGCGGCCCGGATCACCGCGCGCTCGGCGCCGAGTCTGATCAACGGTGCGTCGGCAGCCACCCGGTGGCTGCCCAACGTGGCCACGTAGCCGAGCGCCTCGATCAGATTGGTCTTGCCCTGGCCGTTCAGGCCGAGCAGCGCGCAGGGCCCCGGCGGTAATTCCAGCGTCGCGCTCGCGTAGGAGCGGAAATCGGTCAGCTCCAGGGATTCGACGCGCACGCCGCCATCGTCTCAGGCTGCGCCGACCGTCTCGGTCAACCCGAGGTGCTCACCGCGTGCCCACCGAACTGATTGCGCAGGGCCGCGATCACCTTCATCGACGGGGAGTCGATCTGCCGCGAGGCGAAGCGGGCGAACAACGCCGCAGAAATCACCGGCATTGGCACGGCGTTGTCGATGCCCTCCTCGAGGGTCCACCGACCCTCACCGGAGTCCTCGGCATACCCCTTCAACTCCGACAGGTCGTCATCGGCGTCCAGCGCACGGTCGAGCAGGTCCAGCAACCAGGACTGGATGACCGTGCCCTTGCGCCACGACTTGATCACCGCGGGCGCATCCTTCACCACGTCGCAGGCGACCATCAGCTCGTAGCCCTCGGCGAAGGCCTGCATCAGCCCGTACTCGATGCCGTTGTGCACCATCTTCGCGAAGTGCCCGGCGCCCACGCCGCCGGCGTGCACGAAGCCGAACTCGCCCTCCGGCTTGAGCGCGTCGAAAATCGGCTGCACCCGGGCCACGTCGGCGTCCGCACCGCCGACCATCAGGGCGTAGCCATTGGTGCGACCCCACACGCCGCCGGACACTCCGGCATCGATGTAGCCGATCTGCTTCGGCGCCAGGTGCGCGGCGTTCTCGACGTCGTCGGTCCACCGCGAATTGCCGCCGTCGATGACGATGTCGCCCGGCTCCAGCAGCTCGCCCAGCTCGTGCACGGTGTCTCGGGTCGGGGCGCCGTGCGGCACCATCACCCAGATCGCCCGCGGCGCCTCCAACGCCTTGACCAACTCCGGCAGCCCGGCGACCTCACTGACCTTGGGGTCCCGGTCGAATCCCACGACCTGGTGTCCGGCGGCCTCCAGCCGCGCCTTCATATTCCCGCCCATTCGGCCCAGGCCGATCAATCCCAGCTGCATCGAGGTCTCCCATCGCTCCGGTGCATCTGGTCTAGCCAGACGTCAGCCGGACAGTCGCACCGGCATCAATAGGTGGCGGTAATCCGACCCGGAGCCGGCCTCCCCGTCGGCGCTGCCCCCGGTGATCACCGCGGGCTTGGTCGAGGTGGTGAAGGCCAGCCGGGCGTGACCGGCGTCCAATGCATTCAACCCGTCCACCAGGTACGTCGGGTTGAACGCAATCGCAATTTCCGGTCCGTCCAACTGGGCCTCGATCGCCTCGGTGGCCGAGGCCTCCTCACCCGATCCCGCCTCCAGCACCAGCTCGCCCGGCGCGAAGTTCAACCGCACCGGGGTATTCCGCTCGGCAACCAGCGATACCCGACGCACCGCGTCCAGGAATGTGGCGGTCTCCACGGTCGCGTAGGACGTGGACTCCGCGGGCAGCAGGGAGCGGTATTTCGGGAACTCACCCTCCAGCAGCCGCGAGGTGGTCCGGCGGCCATTGGCGGACAGGCCGATCATCCCGGCCCCGCCGACGCCCGCGCTCAACGACAACTCAACCTCGCCGGTCATCGACTTGGCCGCGTCGGCCAGCGTCTTGGCCGGCACCAGGGCCTGCAACGCGGCACCGGGCGTCTCCGGTTTCCAGGCGAACTCGCGCACCGCCAACCGGTAGCGGTCGGTGGCCGCCAACGTCACCATGTCGCCCTCGATCTCCACCCGAATGCCAGTGAGGATCGGCAGGGTGTCATCCCGCCCCGCCGCGATCGCCACCTGCCCGACCGCGTGTGCGAGCACATCGGCGGCCACCGTGCCGGACCGGGTCGGCATCTCCGGCAGTGTGGGGTAGTCCTCGACCGGCAGCGTCAACAGGTTGAACCGGGCGCTGCCACAGGCCACCAACACCTTGGTGCCCTCGAGGGTGACGTCGATCGGCTTGGCGGGCAGGCTCTTACAAATGTCGGCGAGCAGTCGTCCGGACACGAGCACCCGCCCGTTGTCGGCGATGTCCGCGGAGACCTCTGCTCGTGCGGAGATCTCGTAATCGAACCCGGACAGGGCCAAACCGTTCTCGTCGGCCTCGACCAGCATTCCGGCCAACACGGCAACCGGGGGGCGGACTGGCAGGGTGCGCGCGGTCCACGCGACCGCCTCGGCCAGGACGTCACGATCCACCCGGAACTTCACCGGTCACCGCCTCCATTCGTCCGACGGGGGTCAGTCTGGCAGGCCCCGCGCGCGGAACCCAGGCAGGTGTGCACCTGTCGGACTTGTAGTGGCATGTCCAGAAATATCGATGTGCAGTCGTAGTACATCGGTGCGGTGGATGCTGTGGACAACGGCGTCCGTGCAGGTCGAGGCGCCGCGGTGAACGGCGATGTTGTGGACGGATCCGGGGACGGAGTCGGGGCCGCGGTGGATGGCAGCCGGCGCGGCGAACTATGCCCGGTTTGATCCCCGGGTCGGACCACACGATCCCCACCGTCGGTGCACAGGCGGCGAGTCTGGGGTATACCCGGCATCGCGAGGAGCGAAACATCGACGGCCCGAAAATCCTCTTAGGAAATTCTCAGTCCACAGGGTTGTTCACACCTGTGGGTATGTGAGATAGGACGAGAATGGGCCCGTCCGGAATTTCGAGAACGGCCGAACAACAAATCTTCAGGCGTTCCGGTTCTGCTGTTTGATCCTTGCCGTTAACTCGGTGACCTGCTGATAGACACTGTGGCGTTGGGCCATCAAATCGCGGATCTTGCGTTCCGCGTGCATGACCGTGGTGTGGTCGCGGCCACCGAATTGCTGGCCGATCTTGGGCAGTGACATGTCGGTCAGCTCCCGGGACAGATACATAGCGATCTGTCGCGCGGTCACCAACACCCGGGACCGGGACTGTCCGCACAGGTCGTCGATGGTCAGCCCGAAGTACAGCGCGGTCTGGGTCATGATCGTGGCCAGCGAGATCTCCGGGCCTGCCGCGTCGGCCAACATGTCCTTCAGCACGATCTCGGCCAGCGACAAATCGATGTCCGTCTTGTTCAGGCTGGCGAACGCCGTCACCCGGATCAGCGCGCCCTCGAGCTCGCGGATATTCGCCGAGACCTTCTTCGCGATGAACTCCAGCACCTCGGGCGGGATCACCGTGCGTTCCTGGGCGGCCTTTTTGCGCAGGATCGCGATACGCGTCTCCAGTTCCGGCGGCAGCACATCGGTGAGCAGGCCCCACTCGAACCGGTTGCGCAGCCGATCCTCCAACGTGATCAGCTGCTTGGGCGGCCGGTCGGAGGAGATCACGATCTGCTTGTTCGCGTTGTGCAGCGTGTTGAACGTGTGGAAGAACTCCTCCTGTGTCTGCTCCTTGTTCTCCAGGAACTGGATGTCGTCCACCAGGAGCACGTCCACCGCGCGGTACCGGGAGCGGAAACCCTCGGCTCGACCGTCACGGATGGAGTTGATGAAGTCGTTGGTGAACTCCTCCGAGCTCACGTAACGCACCCGCGAGCCGGAAAACAAGCTCGAGGTGTAGTGCCCGACCGCGTGTAACAGGTGGGTCTTGCCCAGCCCGGACTCCCCGTAGATGAACAACGGGTTGTACGCCCGGGCCGGTACCTCGGACACCGCGACCGCCGCGGCGTGCGCGAAGCGGTTGCTCTCCCCGGTGACGAAGCTGTCGAAGACGTACTTCGGGTTCAGCCGCGCCTCACGCTCGGTGTTGATCCCGGACAACGCCTTCCCGGTGGGCCAGGCAGCGGGCTCCGGCTCGTCGTCGTCGATGTCGTCGTCCACAACTCCGTACACCGCTGCGGCCGGGTCGAGATCCGTCGGTGCACCGTCCTCCCCCGCCGCGGACGGGCTGTCATCCACCGTCACGGCGATCCGGACGTCCTGCCCGGTGGCCCGGGACAGCGCGGAGGTGAGCTCCTCGCGCACCCGGGTCTCGATGACATCCTTGGCGAAATCGTTCGGGGCGGCGAGCACCGCCGTCCCCTCCACGAACGCAATCGGCCTGGTCAAACGCAGGAACGCGCGGTGGTTCTGGGGCAGGGCCTGTACGGCGTCGTCCACCAGCACCCGATCCCAGACGGCGGTCAGGTCTGGGTCGCGGTCGGTCACGGTGGTCCCCCATATGACGGTGGTTCGCGGCGCTGACTCATCCCTCGCTACCGCTTGCGGATGTGCCGAATTATGTCGGTTCGTCCTGGTTCTGCCGAGGGCGTTCGGCGCGTCGCCCGGGGATCATCCACAACGTCGTCCACAGGTGTGGACGAGCTGTAACACGGGCGTGACGCTGCGCCGCGCGCCAACGGTTTGACCCTGTGCAGCGGGCATGCGTACCGTGGGGCCGCCGCTTGCGCGGCGACCGGCTTGCCATGCGCAGCCGGCCCACCCAAGCCCGCGGAGATTGTCGTGAGCAAGCGCACATTCCAGCCGAACAACCGTCGTCGTGCCAAGACGCACGGGTTCCGGCTGCGTATGCGGACCCGGGCCGGTCGGGCGATCATCACGGCGCGGCGGGCCAAGGGTCGACAGAAGCTCTCGGCCTGATCCGCTGCCGTGCTGGCGGCCGCGAATCGTTTGTGTCAACGCAACGAGTTCGCGTTGGCGGTGCGCCGTGGCCGCCGCGCGGGACGCGGTTGCGTGGTCCTGCACCTGCATGTCGATGACAGCCCTCGCGAGGAACGCCGGGTGGGCTTTGTTGTCGCCCGTTCGGTGGGTCCGGCCGTGGTCCGCAATCGGGTGCGTCGTCGGCTTCGGCACCTCATGCGCGACCGGCTCAGCGCGGTGCCCGCCGGCGCGTTGTTGGTCGTTCGGGCCGCACCCACTGCCGCCACCGTGAGCCGCGCCGGCTTGGCGGCCGATCTGGACCAGGCGTTGACTGCCTTGCGCTCGGCCGAACGGACTCGGACCCCACGATGAAATACGTGTTCATGGGCCTGATCCGGGTCTACCAGGCGACCTTGAGCCTGTGGCTGGGGCCGCGGTGCCGCTTTTATCCCTCGTGCTCGCACTACGGCTACGAGGCTTTCCGTCGGCATGGCACCGCGCGCGGCCTCTGGCTGACCGCCCGCCGACTCCTCCGTTGCCACCCGTGGAATCCGGGCGGCGTCGACGAGGTACCGCCGGCCGCGGACCGGCCGCGTCGGTGGTTCCGAAGGGCGGGTAGATTGGCCCATTCCACTCCGCACGACCACGCGACAGCTGCGGGCTCGTCGACGCGCACACGCGTCCCACCGCCACAGGGAGCACGACGGTGAAGATCTTCGAGCCGCTCTACGACGGTGTTTCGTGGATTATTCTCACGTTACATAAGGCCTTCGACCACATCGGCATGAACGAGGACTGGTCGTGGTGTCTGGCCATCGTCGGCCTGGTGATGTTGATCCGGATCGCGCTCATCCCGCTGTTCGTCAAGCAGATCCGCTCGATGCGCAACATGCAGGTGCTGCAGCCGAAGATCCGGGCCATCCAGGAGCGCTACAAGGGTGACCGGGAGAAGACCTCCCAGGAGTTGATGAAGCTCTACAAGGAGCACAACACCAACCCCCTGTCGAGCTGCTTCCCGGTGCTCGCCCAGTCCCCGTTCTTCTTGGCGCTGTTCCGGGTGCTCAACGGGATCGCGAAGGGCCACGCCGTCGGGGTGCTGACCCAGGCCGATGTGAACAGCGCACGCAAGGCCACGTTCCTCGGTGCCAGCCTGTCGGACAAGTTCGTCGGCGCGAACACCACCCACGTGCAGATCGTGACGATCATCATGATCGTCGCGATGTCGGCGTCGCAGTTCTACACGCAGCGCCAGCTGATGACGAAGAACATGCCGGCCCCGGTACCGGGCCAGCCGCAGAGCCCGTTCATGCAGCAGCAGAAGCTGATGATGTACCTGTTCCCGATCATGTTCGGGGTCTTCGGCATCAACTTCCCGGTCGGCGTGCTGCTGTACTGGCTGGTCTCGAATTTCTGGTCAATGGGCCAGCAGCTGTACGTCATCCGGCGCATGCCCGCGGTGGGTAGCCCGGCGTACGAGGCCATGATGAAGCGCAAGGAGAAGCACGACCCCGGGGCGGATGCGGCCACGACGGCCAAGGCCGGCGGCGGGTCGAACGGCGCGGCACCCGATGGCGGCGGCGATGAGGGCGACGGCGGAACCAAGACCGCACGCCAACAACCGCAGCGCCAGACGCGCAGCCAGCGCAGCCCCAAGAAGCGTTGACGTCGCCGCACCGGCGGCATTGGTCGAGATTAGGGAGTCCCTGCGGTGAGCAAGGCCACTGAGTCGACGGCGCTCGACGACGAAGTCCTCGAGGACGACGACGAGCAATCCGACGCGGAGTCCGGGACAGGCTCGGGCGGACGGTCCCGCAAGCCGTCGCCGGCGCGCCTGGAGCTACTCGAGCAGGAGGGCGAGATCGCGGCGGACTACCTCGAGGGTCTGCTGGACATCGCCGATCTGGACGGCGACATCGACATGGACGTCGAGGGCGACCGGGCCGCGGTGTCCATCGTCGGCGCCGACCTCAAGCAGTTGGTCGGCAAGGGCGGCGCGGTGTTGGACGCGGTCCAGGAACTGACCCGGCTCGCGGTCCTGCGGGCCACCGGCGAACGCAGTCGCTTGATGCTGGACATCGGCGGCTTCCGCGCTGCCCGTCGCACCGAGCTGACCGAGCTGGGCGCCAAGTCCGCAGAGCAGGCCAAGGAGACCGGTGAGCCGGTACGGCTGGCGCCGATGACGCCGTTCGAGCGCAAGGTGGTGCACGACGCCGTCGCCGCCGCCGGCCTGCGCAGCGAATCCGACGGTGAGGAACCCAACCGGCGCGTGGTCGTCTACCCGTCCTGACCCATCCGGGAGCAACACGGTGATGGTCGAGCAGACGGCGGTGACCGTCCCCGCTCCGCCGCGCGGCGCCGTGGAGTTGCTGGGCGACCGCCTGTCGGTGATGGTGCGCTACGCCGAGGCGTTGGCCGGCGCGGGTGTGGTGCGCGGGCTGATCGGCCCGCGGGAGGTGCCGCGGCTGTGGGACCGGCACCTGCTGAACTGCGCGGTGCTCACCGAGGCACTCCCGCCCGGCGAACGGGTGGCCGACGTCGGCTCCGGAGCCGGGTTGCCCGGGCTGGTGCTGGCGATCCTGCGGCCGGACTTGGAGTTGGTGTTGCTCGAACCGCTGCTGCGACGCACTGTCTTCCTCACCGAAATGGCGCAGACGCTGGAGTTGCCCAACGTGACCGTGCGCCGCGCTCGCGCGCAGGACTGCCCCGATCTGCGGGGGGCGTTCGATGTGGTGACCGCCCGAGCGGTGGCGCCGTTGCCCAAGCTTCTTGACTGGTCTCTCCCCCTGGTCCGCGACGGCGGCAGACTGCTCGCGCTGAAGGGCGAGAGCGCGGCCGCCGAGGTGGCCGAGGTGCGCGCCGGCAAGCGCCGGTACGCCATGGCATCGATCGAGGTGCGGTCGCTGGGCGAGCGATTTGTGGACACGCCCACGACGGTGGTGGAGTTGCGCCTGCGCGCCGGCAATGTTTCACGTGAAACAGGTAGGTGACTGTGGTCGCAGGGTGGGTGTTCCGACCTCCGCGGGGTCCGTTGGGCGACACCGCGGACGAGCAGCCGATCGACGAGCCGCCTATCGCGTCCGCGGCGCGGGTGGCAGCGGCGGTGCGCACCGGCATGATGACGCGGCTGCCCCGTCCACCGCGGCGGCGGGTCATGGTGGTCGCCAACCAGAAGGGCGGCGTGGGCAAGACCACCACGACGGTGAACCTGGCCGCGGCCCTCGCACTGCAGGGCCAATCAGTCCTGGTGCTCGATCTGGACCCGCAGGGCAACGCCTCCACGGCGTTGGGGGTTCCGCATTCCGAGGGCACGCCGTCCACCTACGACGTGCTGATTGACGGCGTTCCTATTAAGGACGTGGTCTGCCAGGCCGCACACCTGCCGAACCTGACGTGCGTGCCGGCGAGCATCGACCTGGCCGGCGCCGAGATGCAGATGTTCGGCATGGAGTCCCGCGAGTGGCTGCTCAGTCGGGCGCTCGAGGCCTACGACCTCGAGCAGGTCGACTATGTGTTCATCGACTGCCCGCCGTCGCTCGGTCTGCTGACGCTCAACGCCCTGGTCGCGGCCGGCGAGGTGTTGGTGCCGGTGCAGTGCGAGTACTACGCGCTGGAGGGTCTGACCCAGTTGATGCGGACCATCGAGATGGTGCGCGCCGGCCTGCGTCCCGAGTTGAGGCTGTCCACCATTCTGCTCACCATGTACGACGGCCGCACCCGGCAGGCCGAGCAGGTCGCGACCGAGGTGCGCAACTACTTCGGCGGCCTGGTGCTGCGCAGCACGATCCCCCGATCGGTTCGCGTCTCCGAGGCGCCCAGCCACGGCCAGACCGTGCTCACCTACGACCCGGGCTCGCCGGGCGCGCTGTCCTATTTGGACGCCGCCCGTGAGATTGCCCGCGCCGCGTTCGACCCGCCGGAGTAGATACCGGGATCCGTCGCGATCGACGGTTACGTTTCACGTGAAACATCACCGCACCCAAGGAGCGCGGCATGACGCAGAAGAGTCGGGGCCTGGGTCGGGGCCTCGGGGCGTTGATCCCGACAGGTCCGCTGTCCAATGAGGCCGCCGAGCACCTGGTGGGCAGCCCGGGCGGGACAGCGCTCGCGGTGAAGCCGAGGGGCGCCAAGCGCCTGGACCTGGTGGTCGACGAACCGCCCGCCCCGGCGAGTGTGGACGGCGCGTACTTCGCGGAGCTCCCGGTCACGGCCATCGTGCCGAACCCGCGGCAACCGCGCAGCGTGTTCGATCCCGACGCGATGGCGGAGTTGGTGACCTCGCTGAAGGAGGTTGGCCTGCTCCAGCCGATCGTGGTGCGCAGTACCGGTTCGGGCAGCTACGAGTTGGTGATGGGGGAGCGCCGGTGGCGCGCGTGCCAACTGGCCGGGTTCGACAAGGTGCCCGCGATTGTCCGGCAGACCGAAGACGACTCGATGCTGGTCGACGCCCTGCTGGAGAACCTGCACCGCGCGGCGTTGAATCCCCTGGAGGAGGCGGCCGCCTACGACCAACTGCTGCAGGACTTCGAGTGCACACATGACGTGCTGGCCGCTCGCATCGGCCGCTCCCGCTCCCAGGTGTCCAACACGATCCGACTGTTGAAGCTGCCGCCCGCGGTGCAGCGCCGGGTGGCCGCCGGCGTGCTGTCCGCCGGCCACGCCCGGGCGCTGTTGTCCCTGGACGACGGCGACGCGCAGGAGCACCTGGCCTCGCGAGTGGTGGCGGAAGGCCTGTCTGTCCGCGCGATTGAGGAACTGGTCGCCGTCGGCGACACGGTCAAGCCGAAGAAGGCCAAGCGGGCCGGTGCGGCGAAGCGGGTGTCCGCCGCGATGGACGAGCTGGCCGGTGATCTCGCCGACCGCTGGGACACCCGGGTGAAGATCCAGATGGGCCGCGGCCACGGGAAGCTCATCGTGGAGTTCGCCTCCGCCGAGGATTTGGACCGCATCGTCGGCCTGATGCGGGCCGCGCGTTAGGCCGAATGGGTGAATGGGTCGATTAGGCCGAATGGGTGAACCCCCGGCCGGGCAAGCAAGGTAATGCGTTTGTTGGTGTTTTGTTTGCCTTCTCTTGGGGATGGCTGCGGTCTATCCTCTGCTGGTGACTCGCCGGCTGGTGAACATCACGCTGGACAACCTCGATGAGTTGCCCAGCCGCTGCCGCTCCTGCGTGTTCTGGGAGTTGGACCCGGTAGCCGGTGATCGGGCAGCGCGCGGTGGGGACACCGCGTTCGAGAAGGAGGCCTGGGTCTCCGCGACGCTGTTGGAGTGGGGCTCCTGCGGCAAGCTGGTCCAGGTCGACGGCATCACCGCGGGCTATGTCGGCTATTCACCGCCCGGCTATGTGCCCCGCTCGATCGCCTTCCCGACCAGCCCGGTGAGCCCGGATGCGGTGCTGCTGACCACCGCCTTCATCCTGCCCGAGTTCGCCGGCGGCGGCTTGGGCCGGATGTTGGTCCAGGGCGTGGCCAAGGACCTGACCCGACGCGGGGTCAAGGCCATGGAGGCCTTCGGTGACGCGAAGTGGGAAGCACCGAACTGCTTGGTGCCCGCGGACTACCTGCGCTCGGTGGGCTTCAAGACCGTCCGTCCGCACCCGCGCTTCCCGCGCCTGCGGCTGGAGCTGAAGAGCACCGTCTCCTGGCGCGAGGACGTGGAGGTAGCCCTCGAACGTTTGCTCGGTTCCATGTCCCCGGAGCCAGCCTTCCGGCCAGTCTGAGGCAGCGTCAGTTCAGCCGCCGGACAGCAGCTCGCCGATGCGCAGGACCCCCGTCGGGGCATCCTCATCCGGCGGCAGATAGAGCCGCTGCACGGCGATCACGATGGATTCGGCGACGACGTCCCGGAACGACGGGTCGGCCAACCGGGCCGCGTCGCCGGGATTGGTCAGATAACCCAGATCCACCCGCACCGTGGGCATTCGGGTGCGTCGCAGCAGGTCCCAGGTCTTCCCGTGCACGCCGCAATCGGTCAGGTCGGTGCGGGCCACGATCTCGCTGAGCAGCAGCTCGGCGAAGCGCTCGCCGACCGCGCTGGACTGCCCGTACCGGTCGGTGCCGAAGAAGTAGGTGGCCACTCCGTTGGCCGCCGGGTTCGAATGACCGTCCACGTGCAGCGAGACCACCAGGTCGGCGCGCGCCTCGTTGGCGAACATCGCCCGGGCCTCGTCGTCCAGGTCGACGCGGGCTGCATGCCGGGCGCTGACCGCGCGGGTCAGGTAGGCCTGCACGCCGGTGGCGGTGAGCCGGCCCTCGATGCGCGCGGCCAGATCCTCCACGACGCCGGACTCGGTGAGCCCATTGCCGATGTGTCCGTGGTCCAAGCCACCGTGGCCGGGATCGATCACCACGACCTTGCCGCCCAGGCGGGGGCCGGAGCGCATCACCGCCTCGGCCTCGCGCAGGTGGTGGGCGTGACCGCCGACCACCGTGCGGGTCAACCGCTCCAGCGCCCGGAAGGTCTCCGGGCCGCAGGTGCCATCGGCGTTGACCCCCAGACTCTGCTGCAGCTCGCGCAACGCGCGGGCGCTGTCCGGCCCGAAAATGCCGTCCACCTGGCCGCAGTTGAAGCCGAGATCCAACATGCGCCGCTGCAGCGCGGCCACGTCATCGCCCCGCTGCAGACGGCTGACCTGGTGGGACAGGATCCGGTCGCCCAGCCGCCAGCGGGCTTCCTCCAGCGCGTCGTAGGTCTCCCGCCCGACCAAGCCGTCGACGTTCAGCCCGCGTTGCTGCTGAAAGTGCCGAACGGCCCGGTCGCAGGCCTCGTCGAAGACGGCGTCGTTGGGGTCCTCGACGACGTCGGGGGAGTCGGGCAACAGCGCAAGGATGGCCAGCTTGCGGCGGACCTCGGCCACCGTGGGCCCGCGGTCACCCTTGCGGTGCACGGGGTACGGCCGCCGCTGACTGTCCACGCCGACCTCACCCCCCAGCTCGGGACGACGCCCACCACCGTCCGCCCAAACCGGAGCTTAGACGTACTCGGCGAGATCCTTCAGGATCAACGGCTTCGGCTTCGCGCCGATGATCTGCTTGACCACCTCACCGCCGCGGTACAGGTTCATGGTCGGAATCGAGACCACCCCGTACTTGGCCGCGGTGCGCGGGTTCTCGTCCACGTTGAGCTTGAGGATGCGGATTTTGCCCTCGCTCTCGGCGGCGATTTCCTCCAGGATCGGGGCGACCTGGCGACACGGTCCGCACCACGGCGCCCAGAAGTCGACCAATACCAGCACGTCGGCGTCGAGGACGTCGGCCTGGAAGGTCTGGTCGGTGGTGGCTGCAATCGAGCCCATGGTGTTTCTCCTCCTGATGGTCCGCCGCCGGCGGACCGGTGTTGGAACTTACGTGGGTTGGTTGGTCAGTGGTGACCGAGCGCGGCCAGGTAGCGCTCCGCGTCCAGAGCGGCGGCGCACCCGGTGCCCGCCGCGGTGATCGCCTGCCGGTAGATGTGGTCGACCACGTCGCCGCAGGCGAACACCCCGGCGAGGTTGGTACGTGTGCTGGGGCTGTCCACCAGCACATACCCCTCGGGGTCGGTGTTCACCTGCCCGGCCAGCAGCTCCGAGCGCGGCTCATGCCCGATGGCCACGAACAGCCCGGTCACGTCCAGCTTGGACTCCTCGCCGGTCTTCAGGTTGCGCACGACGAGCCCGGCGAGCTTGTCCTCGCCGATGATGTCAATCGGCTCGGTGTCCCACAGGAACGAGATCTTCGGGTTGTCGAACGCGCGCTGCTGCATGATCTTGCTGGCGCGCAGCTCGTCCCGACGGTGGATCACCGTGACGCTGCGGGCGAAGCGAGCCAGGAAGGTGGCCTCCTCCATCGCCGAGTCGCCACCGCCGACCACGGCGATGTCCTGGTCGCGGAAGAAGAAACCGTCGCAGGTGGCGCACCAGGAAACCCCGTGGCCGGACAGCCGCTTCTCGTGGGCCAGGCCCAGCTCCTTGTACTTCGACCCGGTGGCCAGGATCACCGTGTGGGCGGTGTATTCCACACCCGAGGCAACCACCTTCTTGATCTCGCCGGTGAGGTCCACCGCGGTGACGTCGTCACCGACCAGCTCGGCGCCGAAGCGCTCGGCCTGGGCACGCATCGCGAACATCAGGTCCGGGCCCTGGACTCCCTCGGCGAAGCCGGGGAAGTTCTCCACCTCGGTGGTGTTCATCAGTGCGCCGCCCATAGTGACGGCGCCCTCGAACATCAGCGGCTTGAGGTCCGCGCGGGCCGCGTAGACAGCAGCGGTGTAGCCGGCCGGACCCGAGCCGATCACGATCACGTTGCGTGGGTCGGTCACTGTTCCTCGCTACCCCTTCAGCGTCCTGGCAGGTATTTCGCCCTGCGTGCAAGCCAACCGATCCTAGGGGCCGGTTGTTCCCGAGCAATGCTCGCACCACGGGGCCGGAACGACGAAGGCCCCGCCCGGCGGGCGAGGCCTTTCGTGCAGGTGAGGGGGCTCAGCGCTCGACGGACTCGCTGCGCGAACTGGAGGCGCTGGGCGACGTGCCACCGACGCGCGGCACCGGAGTGGAATCAGTGTTCGACTGCGGAGCGGGCTTGTTCACCCGCTGCTCCCACTGGGCGGTGTCCTCGGTGGCCGGGCTGCTGTTCGAGCAGTTGCCGTAGAAGACGTAGCCGATCACCTGGTTGGCGTTGTCCTGGGCCGCGACGACCACGATGGTCGCCTTGTGCCCGGCCCACATGCCCTCGTCACCGGCCAGCGCGGGCTGGCCCAGTTGCCGCGCGCAGCGTTGCACCCGGTATTTGACCTCCGGCGCGGCGGGGCCGCGGCCGGGGGCTGAGGGGGCCATGTCGAACCGCTGGTAGCTGAGCGCCATGTTCTGCGGGTAGATCGACGGCGACGGGCCCGTGGTGGGACCGGCCGTGGGGCCCGCGTTCGGGTCGGTCTGCGGACCGCCGGCGGAGGTGGAGGTGTAGCTGCCCGACGGGGAGTCGTGCGAGGCCTGGGTGAGCAGGTCCATCACCTTGTTGGCGAAGTTGTCCTGGGTGTACTCGCTGCCCGACTGCGAGACGTAGGTGTTCTTGGCGTCTTGCGTAGTGACCTTGTTGTTGTCGGGGTTGCTCGACCCCGACACATTGCTGGGGGCCTTGGTGGTGGCCGGGCGCACCTGCTGCGCGGGCGCGGCGGTGGCCTCCGGCGCGTTCACCGCGGCCGGATCCTGGACCGGGGCCGGCTGCGCGGTGGCTGCGGGCTGGGCCGGCTTGGGGTTGGACTTCGACCCGTTGTCCTTCTTGCCGTTGTCCTTGGGCTGCTTGATCGTCGGCGGGACACCGGTGGACTTCTGCTGCGGCTTGGGCGCGATCACCGTCGGCGGGTCGCTCTTGTTCGCACCGGGCAGCACCACCGTGCCGTCGGGCAGCAGGACCTTGCCGTTCGGCATGTAGATCCAGCCGCTCTTCTCGTCGACCTTGATGCCGTGCTTGCGCTTGACGGCATCCTTCGGCGGCGTGGGCAGCGTGTCGAACGAGCGCGCCGGGGCGATGGCCTCCTGAGAGGGCCCGGGGGACACCAGGTCGGTGTGGTTACCGAGGGTCTGCACGCCCAGCGCGGCGCCGCCGATCAGCAGCACCACACCAGCGGCAACGGTGCCCACCCGACGCAGGCCGGTCACCATCACCTTGCGTCGAGTCGCCAGGTCGATGACCTTGGCGCCGCCGGCCTCGGCCTCGGCCGGGGCATTCAGGATCGGAACGGCCTCGGGATTCGGTAGGCCCCCGGGTTGAAGACGCACCGGAGGTTCGGCGGCGACCAGCTCGGCCAGCACGGCGTCGATCCGGGTTGCGTACTCGGCGGGCATTGGGCCCACCTCATCGGCGCGCAGAATCTCCTGCAGGGAGACCAGCAGCATGGCCTCGGACCGGCAGGGTTCGCAGTCATCGAGGTGGGCCTGTACCCGCCCGGCCTCGGACTCGCCAAGAAGACCCTCGGCGTGGTCCGCCAGGGTCTCTGTACTTACATGGTCACGGTAAGTCATGTCCGCTGGTCCGCTCCTTCCGCCTGCCCACTCGGTGGGCTTGGCGGTCCCCCAGTCGCCGATGTCGGGCCCCGGTGCAGAGGCACAACGTTGGCGCTCACTCCAGGTTCGACGCAGGCAGCGGCAATCTCGTTCCCTTGCCTTAAATGCGACAACAACGGAAGAAGTCGGGCCCGGCCACGGGCGCACCGACTCTTCACGGTCCCGGTCGGGACGCCAAGAATCTTGCCCGCCTCCTCGACCGGATAACCTTGGAGATCTACCAGGACCAGCGCCGCCCGTTGGTCCATGGGCAGCGTGGCGAGCGCAGCCGCGACATCCATGGACAAATCGGCGTCCTCGGTGGGGTCCTCGGAAATTGCCAGGTCCCGGCCGGCGCGGTCCTCCTCGGTGTCCTGCTCGGGCAGCGGCACCGTGCGCCGGATGCTCTTGCGTCGAGCCCGGTCCAGGCAGGCGTTGACCACGATGCGGTGCAGCCACGTGGTGATCGCGGCGTCGCCGCGGAAACCGGCGGCGGCCCGGTAGGCCGAGACCAGGGCGTCCTGGACGGCGTCCGCGGCCTCCTCCGGGTCACCCAACGTGCGCAACGCGACCGCCCACATGCGGTCCCGGTGGCGCCGGACGATCTCCCCGAACGCGTCGGGATCACCCTCGCGGTGCAAATCCAGCAGCGCGCGGTCGGTGGCCTCGATGAGGTCAGGCACGGCACCGCATCCCGGCGCCGCGCTGGGTTACGCAGGGCATACCGGGGACGAATGCGTGCGACATCGCAGCTGTCTCCCGGCGCTCGACGGACGGATCAGAAAATACGGTACTCGGCGGTTACCGCCGCGGTCCCCACCTAGCCCGGCCGGGTGCGCCGGGCACAGCAGCCTCTCAACCGCTCACCGACACCTCGGAAATGCCCCCGCGGTAGCCGCCGGCCGGGTCCTTCGGGAGCTTGGTCAGCCAGATCAGCAGGAACCGGGTACGGGTGGCGAACGACAGCCGCAGCGTCTGCTCGGTCCCCAGGTCCTCCTCGGCGTCCGCCACCAGGTAGGCGTTCAGGCCCGCCGGTGCGGTGATGGCGTTGGCGTTCACCGCGCGGACCTCCACCGAGGTGCCCTCCCGCGGGAAGATCAACTTGACCTGGCGCACGGTCTGCACCCGGCCCAGGTCCAACACCAGGCCGACGCCCGGCTTGAGCTTGCCGAAGGTGGCCGAGGTGTACCGGTCGGTGCGCCAAACGGTGTCGGGGTTGCCGTCGACCGCGAGGGAGACCTGGTCGCCGTTCTCCTGGCCGTCGCCGCCGGGAGGTGGGTCGAAGTCACGCACGTCGGCGATCCGGACGGCCTGCAACGGGCCGGTGGACGGGATCGCGTCCGCATCGCCGTTGGACCCGACCGCGCGCACGATCTGCCAACTGAGCAGCACCAGCCCCAGCACCAGCATGCCGATCACGCCGATCTGCACCCCGCGGGTGGCCGCGGACGGCTTCCAACCGCCGTCGGAGCCCGGGAACGGCGCCAGGATCTGGTTCACCGCGGCCATCGGGCCGGTCGCGTCGGGCGCCGGGCCGGGACCGGACGGCGGGCGGGGCCTGGGCAACTGACGCAGTTCCGCGGCCAACTCGCCGGGGCTGCGCAACGGGGTGCCCTCCCGGGGGTGTGCATTGAGCACCCGGTCCACGATCGCATCGACCCCGTCCGGCACCCCGGCCCGCACCTGACGGGGGGTGCAGATAGCACCGTTCTCGTACGGCGCCGCGGACAACCCGAACGCCTCACCCTCCGGCCACTTCGCGGTCAGCGCCGCATGCAGCACCCGACCCAGCGCGCGGGTGTCCGCGCGGGCGGGATCAGTGGCCGAGGTGGAGTGCAGCGCGGCCTCCACGCACAGGCCGAAGATCTTCACCTGGCCCTCGGGGGTCAGCAGCACGGTGTCCGGCTGCAGCCGCAGGTGCGCCAACCCGGCCGCATGCGCGAGCGCCAGCGCATCGGCCGCGTCGGTGATCATCCGTTGGGCGTCCATCGGATCCAGCGGACCCTCGCGGGTGAGCACGTCGCTGAGCGCACGGGCCTCGGGCAGCCATTCGTAGACGATGTGCACGGTGCCGCCGCGGTGCACCGCGTCGAGGATGCGGACAAAGCGGGCATCCTCGAAGGTGGCCGCCGCCCGGGCGGCGCCGATGGCGGCCTCGGCGAGTTCGTGGTCTTCGGGGATGAGGTACATGCCGACCGGGCGGGCCAACATCTCATCGGTCGCGTGCCAGATGGAAATGCCGTCGGCGTCGCTGATGCACTCCGAGAGCCGGTACCGGTCGGCCAGCCGAGCACCGACCTCCGGCGTGGCTCGCAGCACTTGACTATTTCCTTCCGCACCGGGCGCGCGACGTCCTCCGTGCCGTCGGCTGCCCGTGCTACTTGCCGGCCATACTAGGCACGGTTCGGTCCCGTCGCCGGGCTATTCCGACGGTGCGTTCCGCATCGATTCAGCGACCGAGCCGCGCCCGTAGCGTGGAGATCAGATCGGCCACCTCACAGATCCCCATCCGGGCCGCGATCACCAGGTAGGCGACGAGCAGCGACAGGCCGCCGACGACCACAGTGACCATGGACCCGGTGGCGCTGTTCCCCCAGTGCCGGTAGCAGATCTCACTGATGAGCAGGGTGGGCACGGCAGCTCCGACACCGGCCACGATCAACCGGTCGTAGGCGCGCAGCACCTCGGCGCCCAGGGGGCCGATGCGCCGGGACAGCTTGCGCGCGGAGATGCCGACGCCGACCAGATAGGACAAGGAGTAGCTCGCCGCCAACGCGACGGAGATCCAGCGATCCGGCAGCAGTGCATTCGCGCCGAGGGCCAGCGCGATGTTGCTGCCCGCGATCCACACGTTGATGGTCACCGGGGTGCGGGTGTCCTCGAACGCGTAGAACCCGCGCAGCAGTTGGTAGTGCACGGTGAACGGCACCAGGCCGAGCGCGAAGGCGGACAGCACGAACCCGATGTACTGCGCGTTGTCCACGGTGGTGTTGCCGTGCGCGAACATCGCAATGCACAGGCTGGGGCCCAGCACGCCGAAGCCGATGGCCGCGGGCACGATCGCGGCGCCGGTCAGCCGCAGCCCGGAGATCATGTCCGCGCGTACTTCGTCCAACCGCGCGTCGTGCACCGAGCGACTCATCTTCGGCAGCAGCGCGGTGACCACCGAGACGGTGACCACGGCGTGCGGCAGCAGCATGATCAGGTAGGCCTTGGTGTACGGGGTGAAGCCGCGGCCGGGGTAACCGGCGTCGGCGGCGTGCAGGCCCGCGGCGGTGGAAAGCTGCACCACCACGATGTAGGCGACCTGGTTGACCAGGACGAACAGCAATGTCCACTTCGCCAACGCGTAGGAGTGGCCCAGGCCCTTGCCGCGCAGGTCGAAGCGCGGCCGGTAGCGGTAGTCGGTGGTCTTCAGCGCGGGCAGCAGGGCGAGCGCCTGCACCACCACGCCGAGGGTGGTGCCGATGCCCAGCAGCCGCACCTGTCCGGCGCTGACGGTGTCCGGCGTGACGCTATGCCCGTGGGTGGCAACCAGGAACATGATCCCGGTGACGATCACCACCAGGTTGTTCAGGATCGGGGTGACCATCATCGGCCCGAACCGGCCGCGGGCGTTGAGCACCTGACCGAACATCACGTGCAGGCCGTAGAAGAAGATCTGTGGCAGGAAATAGCGGGCGAAGGTGACCGCTACGTCGTAGTCGGCCTTCGAGTCCGAATGCGAGAACGTGTACGCGTAGGACCGGATCACCAGTGGCGCGAAGATCACCGTGAGCACAGTGACGACCAACAGCACGAGTCCGATCGCAGTGATCAGCCGGTCGGCGAAGGCCTGGCCGCCGTCCGCGTCATTGCGCAACGCCCGGACCAACTGCGGCACGAACACCGCGTTCAGGGCGCCGCCGGCGAGCAGGATGTAGACGATGTTCGGGATCGTGTTCGCGACGTTGTAGGTCTCGGCGAACACCGTGGTGCCGATCGCCCAGATCATCACCAGGTCCCGGAAGAACCCGGTGATCCGGGAGCCGACCGTGCCCAGCGCCATGACCGCGCCGGCGCGCGTGACGGCGGCGTCGACCCGGGGGGCGTCGCTCACAGCTGCACTTTCTGTTCGGTGGCCCGTCGGTTCTGCCGGGCCGCCCGGACCCGGCGGATGTTGCGCAGCACGGCGATGGTGAACAGCAGGCCGCCGCCGCCGATGACCACGATCAGGCCGACGCTGCCGTAGTTGGTCACGTTCACGCGCAGCGGCAGGGGCGTGGTGAACGAGTTGCCCGCGGCGTCCAGAAGTTCCACCTCCAACCGCGCGATGCCGTTCGCGGTGGCCTCGGCCGGAATCTGCACACTCTTCTTCCGGCCGGCCGGGATGGTGACCAGGTCGGGCGCGCCGGTGCGCAATCGGCCGGGCACCAATGACCGGATCTCCGGTCGAACCGCAATGGCCTGGCTCAGCCCGTTGGAGATGGTGATCGGGATGGTGCCGTGGCTGCTGGACAGGGTCACCAGGCTGCGGCCGATGATGCGCACCTTGCCCTGGTCGCCGCGCACGTCATCACGCAGCTCCTGCAGGTAGTCCCGAGCACCGGAGGGGTCGGGTATCCACGCCGAGGACGCGGCGCGCAATGCGGCGGCCGTGTAGTTGTCGATGAGCTTGCCCGGGCTGACCATCACGTTCGCCAGTCGGTCCAGCTCCGCGGTGGTGCGCCGCAGCCGCAGCACCTGGAAGCTGCGCAGGCCGTCGGTGGGCACCGGCGCGGGATTGGTGAAGGCGGTGGCGGCCAGTTCCGGTGGCACCGGCGTGCTGCTCAACGTGGCCAGGCTGACCGTGCGCAGCCACGGGGCGGCGGCGGCCGCGGCCAGTAGCCGTTGCGCGGTACCCGGGGCCGGCGCCCATCGTCGGGGTGGGGAGATCAGCACGGATCGGCCGGCGTTGGGCCGCTCCAGGGTGATCATGGCGGTGTCCGCCAACATCTCCTGCTGGGCCAGCGTGGTCGCCCCGCGGGCGGCCAGGTCGCCGGCGAAAATCGTGGCCAGGCCGGTATCGGCGATCAACACCTCCAGCGGGCCCGCCGAGGTCGCCACCGTGGCCCGTCCGGTCGGGGTGTAGGTGAGTGTGGCCAGCGCGGGGATCTGACTGCCCGCCAGGACCACCGTGCGCGCGCCGACCCGGCGCAGCGTGGCCAGCGTGGTGGCGTCGGTGGTGGCCTGTACCGGCCAGGCCACCGTGGTGTCCGATTCCCGGCCGAGTTGCCGCGCGGTCACGGTCCGGGCCCGGGCCAGCGCGCGGGTGATCGCGTCGCTGTCCGTGCCGATGCTCAACGCGGCGGTGTCCGGGTCGGCGTAGGGCAGGGCAGCTACCGGGCGACCGTTGAGTTGGGCGCGCAGGGTGCTCAGCCAGCGTGCCGCGTTCGGATCGGCCGCGGCGTCGGAGACCGCGGTGCCGGTGCGGCGCTCGTGCGTGGCACCGAGCGCGGCGGCGGCTTCCAGTACCTCGGGGTCGACCATCCAGGTGACCGGCAGGGCGCCGGGCGCGGCGGCCAGGTCCGCGAGCCGACCGCCCGGCGCCACCTCGGTGGCCAGGGTGTCGTTGACGAACGCCCCGCGGGCATCCCGGCCGGGTTGGTCCACCAGCGGCCAGATCCAACTGACCCGGGTGGGCTGGTAGGTCTTGGTCTCCGGCAGGTAGGGCAGGAACGTGGTCAACGTCGCGGCCGTGGCACCCGTCCCGTCGCGGTCTCCGTGGGCTGCCACCTGCAACGCGTACACGCCGTTGCCGGCCAACTTGAGGGACTCCATGGGGACAGAGATCTTCCAGGTCACGCTCGACCCGGGCGCGACATCGGCCAGCGGTCGGGCGCCGCCGGGCACGGCGGCGGCGCCCTTCAACGGCGTGACCTCGGCGGCCAGCGAGTGCAGTTCCCCGCGGGTGGCCACCGGTCGATGCCGCACCGCCACCGACACGGTGGGCGTGTGCCACACGCCGGGGCCGGGGTTGATGACCGCGCCGCGAAAGACGAGCTTCCCGTCTGGCTTGACCGCGGCCGGACCGACGGTGTCCAGCACCACCTGCACCGCGCCGGCAGGCTCGACGGCGTGCGAGGGCGTCGGGCCGAGCAGGCTCAGCAGCGGGGCGAACGCACACGCCGCGGCGGCGAGGCCCACCGTCGCGCCGGGTCGCGAGTCGAGCGTCACCCGCCGTCCGCGGCCGGGTTGTCGGACGGCGGGTCCGCGGCCGAGTGCCCCGCGCCGTATTGCTCGGGCAGCGCGGAGAGCAACTTGCGTTCGGTGTCGTAGGACAGTCGTCGGGACAGGTCGTCCAGCGGTACCCAGGCCACCTCGTCCACCTCGACGTCGGCGTCGGACAGCTCGCCGGACTGCGCCTCGAGCAGGAAGTGGTGCACGGTCTTGTGCACGCGCTGTCCGTCGGCCACGAACCAGAAGTCGATCACACCCAGCTTCTGCAGGACTTGGCCGAGGATGCCGGTTTCCTCCTGCACCTCGCGCACCGCCGCGTCCTGCGGACTCTCCCCGGCCTCCAGGTGACCCTTGGGCAGCGACCACAGCAGACGCCCGCGTCGATCCAGCCGACCGATCAGGGCGGCCTGCACGATCGGGCCGGCGCGATCCAGCACCAGACCGCCGGCGGAGACCTCCGATACCGTGCGCAGCCGCCGCGAGGGCGTCGGCGAGCGCGGCGTGGAGGGCATTCGTCGATGCTATTCCCGAGCCGGCGCGGGCAGTGGGCTCGACGCTTCGGGTTAGGGTGGCCGATCGTGCCGCGTCAGACCCCGCCTGCGATCCCCGAGTCCGTCGACCCGGCGGGGCTGACCGCAGCCCAGGGTCGGGCGGTGGTGGAACTGCTGCGCATCTCACCGGTGGCCGTCGAACTCGGTCGACGCTTCGCGGCGGCCGGGGAGGAAATCGCGCTGGTCGGCGGGACGGTGCGGGATGCCCTGCTCGGGCGGCTGGGCGAGGACCTGGACTTCGCCACCTCGGCCCGCCCGGATTCCACGGCAGCCATCCTCAAGGGCTGGGCCGAGTCGATCTGGGACGTCGGGGCGGCGTTCGGCACTGTCGGGGCGGCCCGCAGCGGCTACAAGCTGGAGATCACCACCTATCGGGCGGACGCCTACGACCGTGAATCGCGCAAACCCGAGGTGGCCTTCGGCGAGGACCTGGTCGCGGATTTGGCCCGCCGCGACTTCGCGGTGAACGCGATGGCGGTGCGGTTGCCCGACGTCGAGTTCGTCGACCCGTACGGCGGGCTGCGTGACCTCCGCGATCGCGTCCTGCGGACACCGAGAGGCCCGGTGGAGTCGTTCTCCGACGATCCGTTGCGGATGATGCGGGCGGCCCGCTTCGCCGCGCAGCTGGACTTCAGCGTGGCCGAGCCGGAACGGGCCGCGATGGCGGAGATGGCCGAGCGGATCGGCATCGTCTCCGCGGAGCGGGTGCGGGAGGAACTGGTACGGCTGATCAACAGCTCGAGCCCGCGGCGTGGCCTGGAGCTGTTGGTGAGCAGCGGCCTGGCCGCCCTGGTGCTTCCGGAATTGCCCGCGCTGCGGCTGGAGATCGACGAGCACCACCGGCACAAGGACGTCTACGAGCACACGTTGACCGTGCTCGAGCAGGGGATGGCGCTGGAGGAGGACGGTCCGGACTTCGTGCTGCGCTTCGCTGCGCTCATGCACGACGTGGGCAAGCCACGGACGCGGCGCAACGAGCCCGGCGGGCGGGTCAGCTTTCACCATCACGAGGTGGTCGGGGCGCACCTGACCAAGGCCCGGATGAAGGCGTTGCGCTTCGACAAGGTGACCACCGAGGACGTGGCCCGGTTGGTCGAGCTGCACCTGCGGTTCCACGGCTTCGCCGGCGGGGAGTGGACGGACTCTGCGGTGCGCCGCTACGTCCGCGACGCCGGGCACCTGCTGGCCCGGCTGCACAAGCTCACCCGGGCGGACTGCACCACCCGCAACAAGCGCAAGGCCGCCGCGCTGGCCCGGTCCTATGACGCCTTCGAGCAGCGCATCGCGGCGTTGGCCGCGCAGGAGGAACTGGACGCGTTGCGTCCGGCGCTGGACGGCAACGAGATCATGGCCGAACTGGGCGTGGCGCCGGGTCCGGTGGTCGGCGAGGCCTACCGCTATCTGCTCGACCTACGCATCGAGCAGGGGCCGATGAGCCGCGCGGACGGCGCGGCCGCGTTGCGCTCCTGGTGGGCAAGCCGTGAAGCGGAGCAGACCAAGTGACTCCGTTCGAGGGACGGCCCCGCATCGAAGCGGTAACGACCCTTGATCCGGGCTGTGAGCCGCCCCGTACCGTGCTGAGCAACCCCGGCCGGAGCTGAGGGTCACTCGCTTGTGAGGGAGCGTCGGAATATGCGGCTCGAGCAGATGCGCGGCTACCGCGCCGTTGCTGTCGGCGTCGCCGGCATGTTGGTGCTGGCGGGCTGCGGCGGTGGGGGCGGGAAAAGCTCGGCGCAACCCAGTTCGGGCGCCAGCTCGGCCTCCGGCCAGTCCGGCTCGATCACCGTGTCCGGGTGTCGACCGCAGAACCCGCTGATCCCCTCGGACACCAACGAGACCTGCGGCGGCAACATCCTGGACCAGATCACCGCCAAGCTCGTCCGCTACGACGCGGAGACCGGCGAGCCGAGCAACGACATCGCCGAGTCCATCGACACCAAGGACGCAAAGACCTACACGATCAAGCTCAAGCAGGGCGTCAAGTTCCACGACGGCACCGACGTCAAGGCCAAGAATTTCGTCGATGCCTGGAACTTCGGCGCATACGCGGGCAACGCGCAGGTGGACGCCTCGTTCTTCGAGCCCATCAAGGGCTACAAGGACGTCTCGGCCAAGGACTCGAAGGTCGACACGATGTCCGGGCTGAAGGTGGTGGACGACTACACCTTCACCGCCACCATGGAGCGCAAGTACGCGATCTTCCCGTTGATCGTGGGCTACACCGCGTTCGCGCCGCTGCCCGACTCCTTCTTCGCCGATAAGGGCGCGGCGTTCCAGAAGCACCCGATCGGGGCGGGCCCGTTCAAGTTCGTCTCCGGCGACCCGGACAACGGTTACGTGCTCGAGGCCGACCCTGCCTATGACCGGGCCGGCAAGCCGCACATCCAGAAGGTGACCTACAAGGTCTACACGTCGGCGCAGGCGGCCTACAACGACATCATCAGCAACTCCCTGGACATGCTCGACGTGCTGCCCACCTCGGTGCTGGTCGGCAACGTCTACCAGAAGGACATCCCCGGCCGTTCGTTCGAGAAGACCGTCGGTCAGTTCCAGGCGATCGACTTCCCGCCGTCGAACGTGGACTCCTCCTACGACAACCCGAAGCTGCGGCACGCGATCTCCATGGCCGTCGACCGGCAGGCGATCATCGACGCGGTGTTCGGCGGCACCAAGACCATTGCCACCGGCTGGGTCTCACCGGTGGTGAGCGGTTACAAGGAGGGTGCCTGCGGCGAGTGGTGCACTTACAACCCGACCCGGGCCAAGCAGCTGTACGACGAGGCCGGCGGGCACAAGGGCCCGATCACCATCTCCTACAACACCGGGGAGGGTGCCGACCACGGGCCGTGGATCACCGCGGTGTGCAACAGCATTCACCAGGTGCTCAACGCCGAGTGCGACCCGACCCCGGTCGCCACCTTCAAGGCGTACCGGGACCAGATCCAGAGCCGCAAGATGCACGGCATGTTCCGGGCCGGTTGGCAGATGGACTACCCGTCGATCGAGGACTTCCTGACCCCGCTGTACTCCACCAAGGCCTCCTCGAACGACAACGACTACTCCAACGCCGCCTTCGACGCCAAGCTGAAGGACGCCGGGGCGAAGACCTCGCTGGACGAGGCCAACCTGGCCTACGAAATGGCGGAGCAGATGCTGGGCAATGACATGCCCTCGCTGCCCATGTGGAGTTCCAAGCTCATCGGTGGCTTCTCCAACCGGGTGGCCAACGCCGGTCTGACCGTGTTCGGCACCTACAACCTCGCCGCCGTCACCTTGAAATAACCCCGCGGTGCGGGGTGTGGGCAGCGGGGCCGGCGCTCTCTAGGCTGGCCCCGCACGCCGCGCTCGTCCCGACCGGCGGGCGCTCGGTGAGGAGTCCGCGTGGGTCGGTACGTGCTGCGGCGGATGCTGCAGATGATCCCCGTGCTGCTCGGTGCCACGTTCCTTATCTTCGCGATGGTGTTCGCGCTGCCCGGCGACCCGTTGGCGGGCAAGTGCGGTGACCGGCCCTGCCCCGAGGCCTACGCGCAGGCCTACCGGGCCAAGTTCCACCTCGACGACCCGCTGCCGGTGCGTTACGTGAAGTACCTCGGCAACCTGGCCAAGGGCGACCTGGGTGACGACAGCTCCGGGACACCGATCGCGCCGCAGATCAAGCGCGCCTATCCGCACACCATCAAGCTGGCCGCGATGGCCATCGCTCTGGAGATCGGCATCGGCATCGGCATCGGTGTGCTCACCGCGATCCGACGACGCGGGATCCTGGACAAGGCCGTGCTGGTGATCACCCTGATCCTGATCGGGTTACCGGTGTTCGTCACCGGCGTGGTGCTGCAGTACTTCTTGGGCATCAAGTGGAGCGTGCTGCCGGCCACGGCCGGTGACAGCAGTGTGCACGAGTTGCTGATGCCGGCCTTCGTGCTGGCCAGCCTCTCGCTGGCCTATGCCAGCCGGATCACCCGCACCAGCCTGGCCGAGGTGCTGCGCGCGGACTACGTGCGCACGGCCCGCGCCAAGGGCCTGACCCGCCGCCGGGTCATCGGGGTGCACGCGCTGCGAAACGGGCTGATCCCGGTGATCACGTTCATCGGCGCGGACTTCGGCGCCTTGATCGGCGGCGCCATCGTCACCGAGGGCATCTTCAATGTGCACGGCGTGGGCAACCTGGTGTTCCGCGCGATCGGTCAGAAGGAGGGCAACACCGTCACCAGCGTGGTGGCCATCCTGGTGTTGGTGTTCCTGCTGATGAGCCTGCTGGTGGACCTGCTCTACGCGGTGATCGATCCGAGGATTCGTTATGAGTAGCGTCGACGCGACGTTGGCGGTGCCGCCGGAGGCGGCCGCCCCGGAGCCGGGCGACCGACCCCGCTCTCTCGGCCGGGACGCCTGGGAGGATCTGCGCAAGAACCCGGTCGTGCTGGTCTGCGTCGCGGTGATCTTCGTCCTGGTGTTGATGGCGGTCTTGCCCGGGCTGTTCACGCACTCCGACCCGCACCTGTGCAAGCTGTCCAACACCCGCAAGGGACCGAGTTCGCAGGCCTGGTTCGGCTTCGACCAGCAGGGCTGCGACATCTACTCGCGCACCATCCACGGGGCGCGCGCCTCGATCGCCGTCGGGGTGCTGTCCACTGTCGGGGTGACGCTGATCGGCGGCACCGTCGGCATGCTGGCGGGGTTCTACGGGGGCATCTGGGACACGATCGTCTCGCGTACCGCGGACGTGTTTTTCGCGATCCCGTTCCTGCTCGGCGCGATCATCGTGCTGACCACGTTCCCATCCGGCAACGCGCACAGCTTCTGGCTACCCGTCAGCAAGGTGGTGTTGGCGTTGACCCTGTTCGGTTGGCCGAGCCTGGCGCGCATCATGCGGGCGACCACCCTGCAGGTGAAGGAGGCCGACTATGTGGCCGCGGCCCGTGCGCTGGGTGCAAGCACGCCGCGGATCCTGCGGGTGCACGTGCTGCCCAACGCCGTGCAGCCGGTCATCGTCTACGCGACCATCGCGCTCGGCGGCTTCGTGGGTGCCGAGGCGACGCTGTCCTTCCTCGGTGTCGGCCTGCAGCCGCCCTCTATCTCGTGGGGCATCGACATCAGCGCGGCCGAGCCACTGGTCCGCGTCTCGCCGCACATCATGATGTTCCCGGTGCTGTTCCTGTCGGTGACCGTGCTCGCCTTCATCCTGCTCGGCGATGCCGTGCGGGACGCCCTGGACCCGAAGCAACGATGAGTAGTACCGGGACGGAGAACGCCGCCTCGTTCGAGCTGGTGCACGACGACGCGCCGCTGCTCGAGGTCGACGACCTGCATGTCGAGTTCCGCACCCGGGAGGGCATCGCCCGCGCGGTCAACGGCGTTTCCTACTCGGTGCGCGCTTCAGAGACGCTGGCCGTGCTCGGTGAATCCGGGTCGGGCAAGAGCGTCACCGCGCAGGCGATCATGGGCATCCTGGACACCCCGCCGGGCTTCATCACCGGCGGCTCGGTGCGCTTCCGGGGCGAGGACATCCTCACGCTGCCGGAGGAGAAGCGCCGGGCGCTGCGCGGGGCCTCGATGGCGATGATCTTCCAGGACGCGCTGTCCGCGTTGAACCCGGTGTTCTCCGTGGGCTGGCAGATCGGCGAGATGTTCCGGGTGCACCAGGGCATGTCCCGCAAGGAGGCGAAGCTCAAGGCCATCGAGCTGATGGACCGGGTGGGCATCCCGTCGGCCAAGCAGCGGGTCAACGACTACCCGCACCAGTTCTCCGGCGGCATGCGGCAGCGGGTGATGATCGCGATGTCCATCGCGCTGAACCCGGCGCTGCTCATCGCCGATGAGCCGACCACGGCGTTGGACGTCACCGTGCAGGCGCAGGTGATGGACCTGCTCGCCGAACTGCAACGCGAGTCCGGCATGGGCCTGATCCTGATCACCCACGACCTTGGCGTGGTCGCCGACGTGGCCGACCGCATCGCGGTCATGTATGCCGGGCGCATCGTGGAGGCCGCGGACGCCAACGACCTGTACGCCCGGCCCGCGCACCCGTACACCAAGGGCCTGCTCGGCTCGATCCCCCGGTTGGACGCCAAGGGCCAGGACATCGCGGTCATCGGCGGGCTGCCGCCGACGCTGACCAAGTTGCCGAGCGGGTGTTCCTTCCACCCGCGCTGCCCGTACATGCGGCCGGAACCCTGTCAGACCGAGGTGCCGCCACTGGTGAGGTTCGACGGCAACCGGGGCAGTGCATGCCACTTCTGGCAGGAGGTGCTCGATGGCACCGACAACTGAAGTGGTCCTCGACGTCCAGGACCTGGTGAAGTATTTCCCGCTGACCCGGGGAGTGGTGTTGCGCCGTCAGGTCGGCGCGGTGCAGGCGGTCGACGGAGTCAGCTTCCAGCTGCACCGGGGCGAGACGCTGGGCCTGGTCGGCGAGTCCGGCTGCGGCAAGTCCACCGTGGCGAAACTGCTGATGGGCCTGGAGTCCCCGACCGGTGGCCACGCCTACTACAAGGGCAACGACATCTTCACCCTGGACGCCGGGAGCCGGCGCAAGCTGCGCCGGCAGATCCAGTTGGTCATGCAGGACCCGTACTCATCGCTGAACCCGCGGATGACCGTCGCGGACATTGTCGGTGAACCGTTCGAGATCCATCCCGAGGTGGCGCCCAAGGGCGACCGGGAGCGCAAGGTCAAGGACCTGCTCGACGTGGTCGGGCTCAACCCGGAGCACATCAACCGCTACCCGCACCAGTTCTCCGGCGGCCAGCGTCAACGCATCGGCATCGCCCGGGCGCTGGCGCTGCGTCCGGAGATCATCATCTGCGACGAGCCGGTGTCCGCGCTGGACGTATCCATCCAGGCGCAGGTGATGAACCTGCTCGAACAGCTGCAGGACGAGTTCGGGCTGTCCTACCTGTTCATCGCGCACGACCTGTCGGTGGTCCGCCATCTCTCCGACCGGGTCGCGGTGATGTACCTGGGGCGGATCGCCGAGATCGGTACCGACGTGCAGATCTACGAGCACCCCACCCACCCGTACACCCAGGCCCTGCTGTCGGCGGTGCCGGTGCCGGACCCGACAGTGCGCGGGCGGCGGGACATCATCCGGCTGCAGGGCGACGTGCCCAGCCCGGCCGACCCGCCGTCCGGCTGCCGGTTCCGCACTCGGTGTTGGAAGGCGCAGCAGAAATGCGCCGACCAGGTGCCCGAGTTGGTGGAGCGCTCAGTGACGGACACCGCCTTCGTGCACCCCAGCGCGTGTCACTTCGCTGAGGAGCGCGAGGTCATTCCGACGTAGGGTGCGACTGCTCGACCGGCACCGGCACCGGGATGAGATTGCCCGCGCTGTCCACCGGTAGCTGCGGCACCGGCCGGGCCACGCCGACCGCGCGCAGGTAGAGCACCGCGGCGACGGCGTAGCCGAGGCTGACCGCGGACAGGATCGCGTAGGACTTGCCGGACTCCGGCATGGTCAGCGAGGCCACCGCGGCCGCGGACACGAACGCCGAGTTGAACAGCACGTCGTAAACGGAGAACACGCGACCGCGGAACTCGTCGTCGATGCTCTCCTGCACGATGGTGTCCACGCAGATCTTCACCGCCTGCGCGGCCAGGCCGAGCAGGAACGCCCCGAGCACCAGCGGCGGCGGCTGATAGGGCACCACCAGCGCGAAGCCGAACACCGATGCGGCCAGCATGGACACGACGATCCAACCCGACTTACCGATCCGCGGGGTCACCTCGGGGGTGATCACCGCGGCCACGAAGTAACCCAGCCCGGCGGCGGCGAACACCGCGCCCAACCCGGCCATCGCGGCGTCGCCGTTGGACGTCGGGTCGTGGAAGTAGTTCCGATAGAGCAACAGGGTGGCGATGGTGCCGGTGCCGTAGCAGAACCGTTGCGCGGTGATCAGCGTCAGCGCGTAGCGGGCAGCGGGCCGAGCGCAGACGTGGCGGCCGCCCTCGACCAAGCCGACGGCCACCGCGCGGAAGGCGTGCCGGGCCGACGGCGGAGGCACCTCGTGGTGCGGACCGAGCCGATCCGGGTGCATCCGGGCGGCCAGGCAGGCGGCGAGCAGGTAACCCACGCCGGTCATCGCCATCAGCAGGGTCGGGGTGTGCAGCGTTTGATGCAGTGCCAGGCCCAGACCACCACCGGTCAGGGTGGCCAACGAACCGGAGGTGGCCATCACCGAGTTGGCCATCACCAACTCGCGGCGCGCCACCACGTGGGGCAGCGAGGCGGACATCGCGGTGAGGAAAAACCGGCCGCCGGAAAGGGCGAGCAACGCGGTGAGGAAGATCGCCGGGCCCCGCACGCCGCTGCTGATCAGGACGGCGATCAGCGCGACCAGGACCATCCGGACGAGGTTGGTGCGGACCAGCACGTGGCGGCGACGCCAGCGATCCAGCACGATCCCGGCGAACGGCCCGACGAACGTGTACGGGAGCAGCAGCGTGGCGAACGTCGCCGCCGCCGCACCGGCGGTCGCCTGCTTCTCCGGGGTGAAGAACACATAGGAGGCCAGGGCGACCTGGAACAGTCCGTCAGCGGCCTGGGAAGCCAACCGGGGCGCGTACAACTTCCGAAAGTCGGCATGGGCGACAACAGCCCTGAAGTCGGAAGTGAACGACACGCTTTCGAGGCTAGGTCGGTGCATCGTGGCCCGCAGGGCGAACGCGGAAGCTCGTTCCCCGGCCGGCCGAATCGTGACGGCTGCATGCCATGTCGGTGACATTTGCCGGTGCAAAACAGAGCCCGACCCCGGTAAGGGGTCGGGCCGTGTCCGGTGATCAGGGGTGCGGCCTAGCGGTCGACCTGACCGGCGATGAACGCCTCGACCGCGCGGTGGCACACGTCGTCGGCGTACTGCTCCGGCGGGGACTTCATGAAGTAGCTGGACGCCGACAGCAGCGGCCCGCCGATGCCGCGGTCCAGTGCGATCTTGGCCGCGCGGATGGCGTCGATGATCACACCCGCGGAGTTGGGGGAGTCCCAGACCTCGAGCTTGTACTCCAGGTTCAGCGGGGTGTCACCGAAGGAGCGACCCTCCAGCCGCACGTACGCCCACTTGCGGTCGTCCAGCCACGGCACGTGGTCACTCGGGCCGATGTGCACGTCGGCGTTGCGCATCTCGTGCGGGATCTGCGAGGTCACCGACTGGGTCTTGGAGATCTTCTTCGACTTCAGCCGCTTGCGCTCCAGCATGTTCATGAAGTCCATGTTGCCGCCGAAGTTGAGCTGGTAGGTGCGCAGCAGTTCGACGCCACGGTCCTCGAACAGCTTGGCCATGACGCGGTGCGTGATGGTCGCGCCGACCTGGGACTTGATGTCATCGCCGACGATCGGCACGCCGGCGTCGGTGAACTTCTGCGCCCACTCCGGATTCGAGGCGATGAACACCGGCAGGGCGTTCACGAAGGCAACCTTCGCGTCCAGGCAGCACTGGGCATAGAACTTGTCGGCCGCCTCGGAACCCACCGGCAGGTAGGAGACCAGCACGTCGACCCGGGCATCCTTGAGCACCCTGACCACGTCGACCGGCTGCTCGTCGGACTCCTCGATCATCTCGCGGTAGTACTCGCCGAGGCCGTCCAAGGTGTGACCGCGCTGGACGGTAATGCCGGTGGGCGGCACATCGGCGAACTTGATGGTGTTGTTCTCGCTGGCACCGATCGCGTCGGCGAGGTCCATGCCGACCTTTTTGGCGTCCACGTCGAAAGCAGCGACGAACTCCACGTCTCGAACGTGGTAGTCGCCGAACTGCACGTGCATCAGCCCCGGCACCCGCAGGCTCGGGTCGGCGTCCTTGTAGAACTCGACCCCCTGGACGAGGGAGGCGGCGCAGTTACCAACGCCGACGATGGCTACACGAACGGAACCCATAACTGGGTGCTCCTTACTCGGCGGATCAGTGTTGGGGAAGGTGGGTTTGCGCTTCGACGTCTGTGCTGCGCTCGGTCGCGATGAGCTCGTTGAGCCACCGGACCTCGCGCTCCACGGATTCCAAACCGTGCCGTTGCAGTTCGAGGGTGTAGGCGTCCACCCGCTCCGCGGTGCGCCGGCCGGCGCCCGCGCGGAAGGTGTCCGCGCGCTCCTCCAGGCGCCGGCGGCGGCCCTCGAGGATGCGCAGTCGCACCGGGGCGTCGGTGCGGCCGAAGAATGCGAAGCGGATGCCGAACGAGTCGTCGTCCCACTCCTCGGGCCCGCAGGCGCTCATCAGTTCGGCGAAGTGCTCCTTGCCGTCCGCGGTGAGCTTGTAGACGATCTTGGCCCGCTTGCCGGCCAGCGCCGGAACCCTGGCTTCGGGGGTCTCCTCGATGATCCAGCCGGTGCCCACCAGGGACTTCAAGCAGGGGTACAGCGAGCCGTAGGAGATCGCGCGCAGCGTGCCCAATAGGCTGTTCAACCGCTTGCGCAGCTCGTAGCCGTGCATGGGCGACTCGTGCAACAGACCGAGCACCGCGAGTTCGAGCACGCCGCTGCGCTTGCTCATACTCGCTCCCTTCGCCCGGCTTGGGTGTGATTGCTCGATGTATCGGCTCGATATATCGAAGCCTGTAGCGCACCCTAGGGGGTCAGGGCGCTCGCCGGCAAACTCCGGGTTCGGTGTGTTGTCTGGAGTGACTCACCTGCCGGAAGTAACCAGAGTGTTTCCCAGCGGCTCTGGTGACCGGCCGGTAGGACTACTCTGCTGCGCCATGTGGTCCCAACGGTTGCACGTCGACTACGCGCTGCAGCGGCGCGCGACGTTGCAGGCGTTGTTCTACGGCGGGGCGCTGACCAGCATCGATGTCTGCGACGCAGATCCGTACCTGTTGCGCGCTGCCCGCCATCACGGCGAGCTGACCGAATCGCGGTGCCCGGTGTGTCGGCGTGGCCCGCTGACCCACGTCACCTACGTGTTCGGCGACGAGCTGGGGTCCTATTCGGGCCGAATCAGGGCCACTGTCGAGCTGGAACCGATGGCCCACGAGTATGGCGAGTTCCGGGTGTACGTGGTCGAGGTATGCCAGACGTGTTCCTGGAATCATTTGAGTTCGTCGTTCGTCCTCGGCGATGGGATGCCACGAAGTCGGCCCCGTCGTCGGGTCGCCGAGGAGTAGCCACCGCATGAATCTCTTCCGTCGCGGGCGCAAGCAACAGGCGCCGGCCAGCGGACCGCTGCACCCCGACGACAATCAGTGGTTCCGGCCGGCCGAGCCGACCAACCGGGGTGCCAAGAAGCGGAAGTCCGCCGCCAAGCGCCCGGTACAGCTGATGCAGCAGACCCAGCCCGTGCCGCGTCCGGTCACCCCGGACGACGAGACGCAGACCATCACCCCGCCGCCGGACTGGCTGGACGACACCACCCAGATTCCCCGGGTCGACGGGTCCGCGCCCGCGGCAGCGGGCGGTGCGGGGGGCACCCGGGCCGCGGCGAAGAAGGCCGCGCCGCGGCCGCCACGGCGCAAGCGCAGCAAGCTGCGCCGGGTGGCCTGGGGCACGCTCACCCTGCTCACGCTCGGCTTCATCGTGGTCCTGGTGGCCTACGCGCGCATCACCATCCCGGACGCGAACGCGGCTGCGGTGCGCCAGACCACCCGGGTCTACTACGCGGGCGGCAGCGAGGAGATCGGCCGTTTCGGTGACGTCAACCGCACCGAAGTAACGCTGGACAAGATGCCGCAGTCGTTGCGGGATGCGGTATTGGCCGCGGAGAACCGCAACTTCTATTCCGACAGCGGCATCTCGCCCAAGGGCATCACCCGCGCGCTGTGGGTGAACTTGCGGGGCGGCAGTGCCCAGCAGGGTGGCTCGACGATCACCCAGCAGTACGTGAAGAACTACTACCTGACGCCGGCGCGCACGCTCAAGCGGAAGGTCCGCGAGGCGCTGCTGTCGATCAAGATCGACCAGAAGCTGTCCAAGGACCAGATCCTCGAGGACTACCTCAACACCATTTACCTGGGCCGTGGCGCGTATGGGGTGCAGGCCGCGGCCAAGGCCTACTTCGGCGTCGACGTCAGCCAACTGACGCCGGGTCAATCGGTGCTGCTGGCCTCGATCATTCGCGCCCCCAGCCGGTACGACCCAAGTGACAAAGAGGGTCTGGGGCTGCTCAAGGCGCGGTGGGCCTACGTGGCCGACGCGATGGTGGCGACCCACACCCTCAACCCGCAACAACGGGCCGCGCTGGTGTTCCCGAAGTTCCCCAAGCAGGCGCAGTCGCAGAGCCGTTACGGCGGACAGCGCGGCTACATCCTCACCACGGTGCGCAACGAGTTGCTGGCCCGCGGGCTGAGCAGGGAACAGATCGACAACGGCGGCTACCGGGTGGTCACCACGCTGGACAAGCAGGCGCAGGAGTCCGCGCTGGCCGCGGTGGCCAAGGAGTTCCCGAAGACCAAGAACAAGGGCCTGCGGGTCGGCCTGGTCGCCGTGCAGCCGAAGACCGGCAACGTCATGGCGATGTACGGCGGCAAGGACTTCCTCGGCAAGGACCGGTACGCCCAGGTGAATGCCGCGTACTACCCGATCCAGCCGGGTTCCACGTTGAAGATCTTCACCACCGCGGCGCTGCTGGAGAACGGCTACACCATGGACAGCGTGTTCACCGGGAATTCCCCGCTGCACCTGCCCGGCTCCAAACCGGTGCGCAACGAGTTCAACAAGAGCTACGGCTCGGTCACCCTGCAGCGGGCGCTGGACGAGTCGATCAACACCGCGTTCGTCCAGGCCACCTTCAAGCTCGGCTCGGCCAAGGTGCGCGACGCCATCGAGGCGGCGGGCATTCCGCACGACACCCCTGGTCTGGAGACCAACGCCCGCATCACCCTGGGTATCGCCTCGGTGCGTCCGGTGCTGGTCGCCGACGCGGTGGCCACGTTGTGCGGCGGTGGCATCCACGCCGAGCAGCACATCGTGGACAAGGTCTACGCCACCAATGGCGGCGAGGCGCCGCTGCGCAAGCCGGTGATCTCGCCGAACCCGGTGTTCCCGCCCGAGGTGGTGTCGAAGACCATCGCGGCGATGGAGGACGTGGTCAAGCACGGCACCGGCACCGCGGCGCTGAAGCTGCATCGCCCGGTGGCCGGCAAGACCGGGACGCACCAGAGCCTGACCGCGTGGTTCTCGGGCTGCACCCCGCAGTTGGCCGGGTCGGTCGTCTACTTCAAGGGCGACGGCACGAAATCCCTGGACGGCGTCGCCGGCCTGCCCACGTTCTTCGGTGCGGTGTATCCGGCGGCGACCTGGACCACATTCATGAAGGGCGCCCTGCGCGGGCAACAGGTGGAGAAGTTCCCGGTGGCCACCGCGGACGGTCAGGGACAACCGACGGCCAACCCGAACCAGATCAGCGGCTCGCAGCCGGTAGCGCCGCCCGAGGGCGGCACCGTGCTGCAGTTCCCGGGCTTCGACAACGGCCCGAGCAGCTACACGCCGGCGCCGAAGGTCACCCCGACCCCGACGGCCACCGGGAAGTCGACCGCGAAGCCGAGTGCGAAACCGGTCACGGTGACCAGCGCGGTCTGCACCAACGACCGCAAGAAGGCGACGCAGTCCGTGCCGTACGACGCGCGATGTAGCGCGGACGGCCGGCTCGGAAAGACCGGTGGCGGGGCACCGGCGGCGCGCGGGGGCGCGCCACCACCGACCTGACCTCCTCCATGCGACACGATGGGACCCGTGCCCGGCCAGCTCGTGTTCCCGACCCGGGACGACCCGACGATCGCCGCCGGCTGCGAGGTACTCGGCGGGCCCATGGGTCGCCGGGCGACGTCGAGCAGAAGCTGGTGGACGCCACTGCGGGTGGTGCTCGCGCTGGCCGTCGTCGCTCTGGCGCTGGGCGTGGTGGAGCGCGAGCCGTGCCGGGCGCACGCGTGGAGTCGCGCGGACGGACAGCAGTACGCGCACGCCTGTTACTCCGACATCCCGCACCTGTATCGGGAACGCGGCTTCGCCAGCGGTGACGTGCCCTACTTCGACCACGGTGACCACCAGCCGTTGGAGTACCCGGTGCTCACCGGGGCCTTCATGCAGGTGGCCGCGGAAATCGTGAAGCCGTTGGCCGGCACCGGGGTCGACGTACGGGCGGTGCGCTTCTATGACGTCAACGCCGTGCTGCTGGGGTTGGCCGCGTTGGTCGCGATCGCGGCCACCGTGGGCCTGGCCGGGCGAAGACCGTGGGACGCCGCGCTGGTCGCGGTGTCCCCGGTGCTCGCGCTGGACGCCACCATCAACTGGGACCTGTTCGCGGTGGCGTTGACCATGCTGTCGATGCTCGCCTGGGCCCGTCGACGACCCGGAGTTGCCGGCCTGCTGTTGGGTCTGGCGGTCTCCGCGAAGTTCTATCCGGTGGTGCTGCTGGTCCCGTTCGCCGCGCTGTGCCTGCGGGCCCGACGGCTGCGCGAGTTCGGCGCGCTGCTCGGCGGTGGTGTGGTGGCCTGGCTGGTGGTGAACCTGCCGGTGGCCTTCGCGGCCACCGACGGGTGGAGGGAGTTCTACACGTTCAGCGCGCACCGCGGCGCGGACTTCGGGTCGGTTTGGTACGTGCTGCAGCAGGCCGGGCATCCGGTGGCCGCGCTGAACACGGTCACCTCGGCGTTGACCATCGCGGGGCTGGCCGGGGTGGCGGCGCTGGCCTGGCTCGCCCCCGCGCCGCCGCGGTTGGCCCAGTTGTGCTTCCTCGCGGTGGCCGTGTTCGTTCTGGTCAACAAGGTCTGGTCGCCGCAGTACGCGCTGTGGTTGCTGCCGCTGGCCGCGCTGGCCCGTCCGCGCTGGCGTGACCTGTTGATCTGGCAGACCGGGGAGACGATCTACTTTCTCGGGGTCTGGTTGTACCTGCTCGGTGGCTATGACCGTGGTCTGTCGCAGAACGGGTACGGGGCGCTGGTCATCCTGCGGTTGGCGTCACTGCTCTACCTGGTCGTGCTGGTCGTTCGGGACTGCTTGGAACCGCGCCACGACCCGGTGCGGGCACAGGACTGGTCCGACCCGGCCGGCGGGGTGTTGGAGCCGGCGCGGTGAGTGTGTCGGTGGCGGGCCGGTCGGTGCGGGCACGGCCGGGTGACGTCATCGCGCTACGGCTGTGGTTGCTCAGCCGGGTGGCGGTGTTCGCGTTGGTGTCCGCGGCCGGGTGGTTGTTCGCCGACCGGGCCGCGCGCAGCCCGGTGCACTACCTGGACCGGTGGACGCAGTGGGACACTGTCCACTACGTGACCATCGCGCACTGGGGTTACGGCGGGGACCCGCGCACCGGCCCCCAAGTGCCGCTGGAGGCGTTCTTCCCGGGCTTCCCGCTGACGATGCGCGCCGTGCACGAAGTGCTGGGCATCGGGTACGTGGCCGCCGGGCTGTTCATTTCGTTGGTGGCGAGTGGCATCGCCATCGTCGCGTTGGCCCGGCTGGCCGCGGACGAGGCGGGCGGCGGCGCCCTCGGGGATCTGCTCGCCGAACGCACCGTGCTGCTGTTCCTGCTCGCGCCATCGGCGATCTTCCTGGCCGCTGCCTACACCGAGGCGCTGTTCCTGGCCTTCGCGTTGCCCGCCTGGCTGGCGGCGCGGCGCGGCCGGTGGTTGATCGCCGGGTTGTGCACGGCGGGTGCGAGCAGTGTGCGGGTCACCGGGTTGTTCCTCGCGGTGGCCCTGGTTGTGGAGTTCCTCACCGCGCGCGACGGGCGCCGGCGTTGGCTGCAGGCGCCATGGTTGCTGCTCGGCTTCGCGCCGGTCGCCGCGTACTTCGCCTACCTGCACCACCGCACCGGGGACTGGCACGCCTGGCAGCACGCGCAGGAACGCGGCTGGTACCGCGACTTCCACTGGCCCTGGCAGGCGCTGCGGATCACCTGGCACAACGCGCACGGCGGCAACCAGACCACCGACTTCGAGTGGATGTTCCGCGCCGAGATCCTCGCCGTCGCCATCGGGATCGCGTTGCTGGTCTGGTTGCTCCGGCACCGGCGGTGGGGGGAGTCCACCTACATCGCGTTGCAGCTCTACGCGTTCACCACCGGCATGTGGTTCTTCTCGGTGCCGCGGGCGACGTTGCTCTGGTGGCCGTTGTGGACCGGCCTTGCCGCCTGGTCGCTGCGTCGACCGGCCGTGCTGCAGGGGTATCTGACGGTGTTCGCGCCGTTCTCGGTGGTGCTCACCCTGTTGTTCTGCACCGGGAGATGGGCGGGCTGAGTTGCCGTGGCATGCTCGCCGCATGGAGCACCGGGAGTACCTGGACGGCCTGCATACGCAGATCACCGGCATGGCCGCGGACCTGCAGGGCAAGGACCCGAGCACGACGGTGTCAACCTGTCCGGACTGGGATCTCGCCGAGTTGATTCGGCACACCGGTCGGGTGCATCGCTGGGTTACCGAGATCGCGCGCACCCGATCTCTGGAATACGTCAACTGGAAGAAGCTCGAGCTCGGGCTACCCGAGGACCCGTCGGGGTTGTCGGAATGGTTGGCGGCGGGTGCGGACCCGCTGATCGAGGTGCTCTCCGCGGCGGACCCGGCGACGCCACTGTGGTCGTTCGCGCCGGACGCCGGCGTTGGCTGGTGGACGCGACGACAGCTGCACGAGACGACCGTGCACCGCACGGACGGGCAGTTGACGGTCGGGGAGTCGCCGGAGATCCCCGCCGCGGTGGCGCTGGACGGCGTTGAGGAATTGCTCGGCGTGATGTTCCCGGCGGTCGGGTCGGCCAAGCGCGCCGCGGAGCTGGGCCGGGCCGGGGATTCGGTGCACCTGCACGCCACCGATGCGCCCGGCGAGTGGACGATCACGCTGACCGAGGACGGGTTCAACTGGGACCGCGGGCACAGCAAGGCCACCGTCGCGGTGCGCGGTGCGGCCGAGGATCTGTATCTGCTGATGTGGAATCGCCGCCGGTTGGCCGATGCGGAGCGCTTCGAGACGTTCGGCGACGCGGCATTGATGGACGCCTGGTTGGCCGCGACCGGCTTCTAGCGAAGGAGACACCGATGCAAGGTCCCGGTCAGATTCTGCCCGCGGCGGCGGCGAGGTGGCCCGCCAAGACCGCGCTGATCACCGCGACGCGGTCGCTGACCTACGCCGAACTCGACGACGCCTCAAGCCGGTTGGCCTGTGGCTTGTTGCGCCGGGGCGTGCAGCCGGGGCGGGTCGTCTCGCTGTACGGGCCGAACTCGTGGCAGTGGGTGGTCGCCTACCACGGCATCGTCAAGGCCGGCGCAGGGTCCTGGCTGACGTAGCGTCAGTTACAGGTGGCGGTCAAGACTCCGGACGAGAACTGGCAGCTGCGGCTCGTCGTGGAAGCCCAACCGCCGACGTAGGTCTTGATCGTGACACCGATGCTCGCGGCGATGATTGTGCGGCGCTTCACGGCGCGGCTCCAGTCGGATGATCTTCAGGACTTGCCGGAATCGATAACGGCCGAGCCCCGTTAGTACCCGCCCAACGGTGCCGGGCTCAGCCCGGCGCCATGTCCACGAACCGGGAGTAGTGCCCCTGGAATGCGACGGTGACCGTCGCGCACGGACCGTTGCGGTGCTTGGCCACGATCAGGTCGGCCTCTCCCGCCCGCGGCGACTCGCGCTCGTGCATGTCCTCGCGGTGCAGCAGCACCACGATGTCCGCGTCCTGCTCCAGGGAGTTGTGCACGTTGACGCCGTCGGCGACGAAGTTGTGCGTGCCGAGCACGGTGGCGTCGTAGACGGTCTGCTCGCCGAGACTCTCCACCGATTCCACGGTGTCCCAGGAGACGTCGTTGGTGGCGAGCACGTCGAGGTCCGCGTCGTCGAGGATGTCCGCGACCCGGGCGAGTCGTTCCCGACCGGGCGCCTGCTTGACCATCGTCGATCCGCAGGGCTGGGTACTCCCGTCCGCCGCGAACGGACCGTCGATTCCCGGTTCGACCAGGGCCTGGCGGACCTGCCCCCAGACCGCCTGCGGCACGCTGTCCACGTTGCCGTTTCCACACACTTCGGCCAGCGCGGTGCGCAGTTCGGCCACGGCGGCACCCGCAGTGCCGTGCACGCCGATGTCCGAGCAGAACCGCAGTTGGTTCTCGGCGCCGTGAATGTGTAGGCGATAGCTATCCCGGCGGCCGGGCCTGTGCATGGCCTCGATCCGAGAAAAGATGTTGAACCGCAGCAGCAAGCGGGCGAGGTCATCGACCAGGCGCCGCGACGTCGAGCTGTAGTAGATCCGCGATTGTTCGGGGCGGGCGTCCGGGCGCACTGAGCAGTCGGTCGCCCAGAGGTGCCGCAGGAAGGTGCGGACCTGGCGCTTGGGCAGTCGGAATACGTCCGCCGGGACGAACTTGTCGTGGCTGCGCGAGCGCCCGAGGAGGTGGGCCAGCAGCAGCACCTCCTCCTCGTCCCGGGCCACCGGCTGCAGCGGTGGCGGCACGTGCCGGAGCACGCCGATCCGAGTGCCCGCGGCCAGATCCCCCAGTGCCCGCCAGCCGTCGTAGGTGAGGAAGGGGTGGTTCGCGGTGGCGCTGATCTGGCGACCGGAGGCGAGCTTGAGGCGGTAGACCTCCTTCACCCCGCTGGGGAAGACGTGGGTCATCGTGCGCGGTACCAACTTGAGTCGGTCGTCCAGCGACCAAACCGGGATGTCCCGGCTGCCGGCGACGAGCAGGTCGCCGAGGGAGACCTCGGCACCGGTGTCGGCCCGCATGAGCCGGGTGTCGGCGGTCAGGCATCCGGATTCGCGTAGGTCGGAGAGCAGCGGCTTCTTGTCGGTGCGTTGTTCGGGGCCACGGTTGAGCTGGGAGAGCGCCACCACCGGCACCTCGAGCTCCTTGGCCAACAGCTTCAGCGACCGGGAGAACTCCGAGACCTCCTGCTGGCGGGACTCGACCTTCTTGCCCGAGCTCATCAGCTGCAGGTAGTCCACGATCACCAGCGACAGGTCGTGGCGCTGCTTGAGCCGGCGGGCCTTGGCGCGGATCTCCATCATGGTCATGTTCGGCGAGTCGTCGATGAACAGCGGCGCCGAGGACACCTCTCCCATCCGCCGGGCCAGCCGCGTCCAGTCGTCGTCGGACAGCGTGCCGGAGCGGATGTTCTGCAGCGACACCCGTGCCTCGGCGGAAAGCAGCCGCATGGTGATCTCGTTGCGGCCCATTTCCAGGGAGAAGATCACCGCGGTGCGCCCGTGCTTGATCGACGCCGCGCGGGCGACGTCCAGGGCCAGGGTTGAGTTGTGCGTCGGGATCATCGAGCGCCCGGCGATGAACAACCCGTCCGGTGCGGCGACCTGGATGCACCGCACGGGCACACTCGCCACTGGGCGGACGTCGACGATGAAACGGGAACCGGCCCGCGGCGGGGTCTTGGAGCCGTACCGGTCCTTGTGCGTGCGTTGCTTGCGCTCCAGCCGGAACACCACATCCGGCGTGGTGAAGGTCAGGGTGTAGGCGATCGACGAGCGCTCCGTTGCTCCGCGGACCCGCCGGGTAGACATGCCGCAGCGGTAGCCCAGGCTGACGATCAACTCGCGCACGTCCGCGGCCAGGCGGGGACTCGTGCTGGTGAACTGAGGTGATCCCCCGGCGCTGACCGTTCCGTCGGTGTCCAGCAACCCGGCCAGCAACGCGCGCCGTTGCGACTCGGAGGCCCGCAGATAGAGATCCGGGATGTGCTTGTTGTCGAGCACGCCCATGGTGCGCAGCAGCGCCTGCGGGGTGCCGGTCTGACGCCAGCACAGCTCGCACTGGCTTCGCCGGACGGTCCGGAGCCGACGCCCGCAGATGCAGATGGGCGGCCTTACCGGAGCGGTCGATCGTGCCCGAGCACCGCAAGTGCGTCCGCAGGTGCGGACCTCGGGTTGCTTCGGGACGAACGAGGCGCCGCAGACCACGCACTCCCGTGCCGCCGTAGCGGGCGGCTCGGGCCAGCGCAGCCCGTAGCCGTACTTCCCGGATCCGGGGCGGACCATCATGCCCTCGGCCTCGAGGTGCATGACGAGCTCGACATCCGCGGTGGTGATCCGGGCGCCGGCGCTGTGCCCGTCACCCAGCCAGACGCCGAGCACGTAGGGCGGCAGCGGTAGGTCCCGCTCGGGCAGGGCCAAGGGGCGGGCGTTGTGGATACTGTGGTTGAGCCGTCGGTCCGTCGTCGCGCAACGCAGCGTGGTCGCGATGGTGGCGGTGGTGCGGACCTCGGCGAACGTGCGCTGGTTGCGGTACCGGTGGTAACCGATGGCAGCCGCCTGACGCGATTTGCGGGAGGCGCGGGTTTCGGTCAGCCACAGGTGCTCGGCATCGGCGGTGATCACCGAACCGTCGTCGAACTCCACCTCGTAGCACGGCCTGCCGCGCATCACGTCCGTTGCCGCGACCACCCGGGTGGGCTGCCCATCGGCCCCGATCACGTCGTCGCCGACCGCGAGCTGCCCCATCGTGGTCCAGCCATCGACTGTGGGCACCGGTGTGTCCAGCGCCAGCGCCTTTCCGACGGCCGGTCTCGCCGCGACGATCACCATCTGGCCGCCGTGCAGACCGTTGGTAAGTTCGTCCAGGCCGGCGAAGCCGGTGGGCACGCCGGTCATGCCGCCGCCGCTGTTGCCGATCGACTCGATCTCGTCGAGGGTGCCCTCCATGATCGCGGACAGCGGCAGGTAGTCCTCGCTGGAGCGGCGCTCGGTGACCGCATAGATCTCCGCCTGCGCGGCGTCGACGATGTCGTCGACCTCGCCGTCCGCGGAAAAGCCCATCTGGGTGATCCGGGTGCCGGCCTCGACCAGGCGGCGCAGCACGGCGCGGTCCCGCACGATGCGGGCGTAGTAGCCGGCATTGGCCGCGGTGGGCACGGTGGAGATCAGCGAGGCCAGGTAGTGCGCGCCGCCGACCCGGGCGATCTCTCCGCGCTTGGTCAGCTCCGCGGCGACGGTGACTGCGTCCACCGGCTCGCCGCGGCCGTACAGATCGAGGACGGCGTCGTAGACCAGTTGGTGCGCGGGCCGGTAGAAGTCGGCGCCGCGCACCGTCTCCACCACATCGGCGATGGCGTCCTTGCTGAGCATCATGCCGCCGAGCACGCACTGTTCGGCGACCACGTCCTGCGGCGGCGTGCGCTCGAACTCGGCCGGACCCGAATGGGCCGGCGGCGGCAGTTCGATGATGCTGATGGTCCCGACCCTCCCCGGTTGTGCAGCGCGGCGCCCGTGGTGGGGACGGGCGCCGCGCCCGTGTGCGTAGGTCTAGCCCGCGGGTCCGACAAAAACCGGCGGGTTGACCGTCGTGCGGGCCCGCTTTGGCCCACCGGAGCCCCTACCTGCCGGGAGTCGCCCGTGTTGCCGGGAGAGCACCGGAGTGCTGCGGGTCGGACCTGCTCGGGTACGGGTGCGGTGGGTGGTTCACCGTAGGAGCCGCGGACCGTGTGCGCCAAGCCCACCGTGCACAGCCGATGTGGACGTCCTGTGGATCACCACGGGTGGCGCGGGGTGCTTCGTGTGCACAACGTGTGGAGCCGAGCGCAGGGCAGGCGTGTTCACCTGCGTGGACGTCCGCAGTGCCCTGTGGAGGAAGAAAGTCGGGATGCGGATCGGATTGGTCGTGCGACACGCCGCTGGGTTCGCTAGTTGTTCACCATGTGAGAAAACCGAGGGCCCGCAGCGTTTCCACAGCGGGCCCTGAGTTCTGACGATGGGTCAGGCGGCAACCACATTCACCGTGACGGTGGCGGCCACCTCGGGATGCAGCCGCACCGACACCTGGTGCGCGCCGAGGGACTTGATCGGGTTGCCGATCTCCACCCGACGACGGTCCAGCTTCGGGCCGCCGGCCGCGCTGACCGCCGCCACGACCTCGGCCAGGGTGACCGCGCCGAACAGTCGACCGGAGTCCCCGGCACGCGCCTTCAGGTCCACCTTCAGCGACTCCAACTGCTGCCGCACAACCTTGGCCTGGTCCTGGTCCGCGATCTCGCGGATCTGCCGAGCCCGACGGATCGTGGAGACCTGCTTCTCACCGCCGCGGGTCCAGCGCAGCGCGAACCCGCGCGGCACCAGGTAGTTACGGCCGTAGCCGTCCTTGACCTCAACGACGTCGCCGGGCGAACCGAGCCCGGAGACCTCCTGAGTGAGAATCAGCTTCATTCCTGCCACCCCTCTCAGCGGGCCGTGCTGGTGTAGGGCAGCAGCGCCATCTCGCGGCTGTTCTTCACCGCCACAGCGATGTCGCGCTGGTGCTGAGTGCAGTTGCCGGTCACTCGCCGTGCGCGGATCTTGCCGCGGTCGGAGATGAACCGGCGCAGCAGTGGGGTGTCCTTGTAGTCGACGTACTTCACCTTGTCCTTGCAGAACATGCAAACCTTCTTCTTCGGTTTGCGGATCGGTGGCTTGGCCACTGTGGTGCCTCTCGTTCAGGCCCCGCCGTCGCGGGCGGGAATGGTCAATGTCTTAGAAAGGAGGTTCGTTGCTGTAGTCGTCGCCGCCGGAGCCCCAATTGCCGCCGCCGCCGCCGCCGCCGCCGCTAGCCCCGCCGGCCGGTGTCGCACTGGCCCACGGATCCTCGGCAGCCCCGCCGCCGTAACCGCCGCCGCCGCCTCCGCCACCCCGGTTGGCCCGGTTGACCTTGGCGGTGGCGTTGCGCAGGCTCGGGCCGACCTCGTCGACCTCGATCTCGTACACGGTGCGCTTCTCCCCCTCCTTGGTCTCATACGAGCGCTGCCGCAGCCGGCCGGACACGATCACCCGGGTGCCCTTGGTCAGCGACTCGGCCACGTTCTCGGCCGCCTGACGCCACACGTTGCAGGTCAGGAACAGGCTGTCGCCGTCCTTCCACTCGTTGGTGGCACGGTCCATGACCCGGGGGGTGGACGCGATGCGGAACTTGGCGACCGCGGCACCGCTGGGCGTGAAGCGCAGCTCCGGGTCGTCGACGAGATTGCCGATGATCGTGATGACGGTGTCGCCTGCGGCCATGTCCTTCGGCTTCCGGTGTCGGCGGGTGGGTGAGGGTCAGCGAATGTCGGGGCGCATGACCTTGGTACGCAGCACGCTCTCGTTGAGGTTGAGCTGCCGGTCGAGCTCGGCGACCACCGCGGGCTCGGCGGCCAGTTCGACCACCGCGTAGAACCCGTCGGCCTTCTTGCGGATCTCGTAGGCCAGCCGGCGCTTGCCCCACACATCGACCTTGTCGACGGTGCCGCCGCCATTGCGGATCACGGAGAGGAACTGTTCGAGCGAGGGTGCGATGGTCCTCTCGTCGAGATCGGGGTCGAGGATGACCATCAATTCGTATCGACGCATGAGGCGCCGACCTCCTCTGGACTCAATCGGTCGCGGTCTCTCCGCGACAGGAGGGTGCTGAACGCGGTACAGACTAGTGGGCCGGCCCGACAGTTTCCGAATCGCCTGTGGATGACTGACCGGGCCTAGCCCGGCAGTCGGGCGCGCAACCACGCGATGTCCGCGGCCTGACCCTGTGTGCCGCCCGGCGTCTCGCACACCACCGGGGCGCCCGCGGCGAGCACCACGGCCACCAGATCGGCCGGGTCCACGTTGCCCGCGCCGAAATTCTCGTGCCGGTCCCGGCCGGAGTCGAAGGAGTCCTTGGAGTCGTTGGCGTGCACCAGGTCGATGCGCCCGGTGATCGCCTTCACCCGGTCGGCGACGCCCGCCAACTCCTCACCGCCCGCGTGCGCGTGGCAGGTGTCCAGGCAGAACCCGGGGTCGAACTCGCCGATGACGTCCCACAGTCGGCCGATGGCGTCGAGCTTGCGGGCCATGGCCAAATCGCCGCCCGCGGTGTTCTCGATGAGCACCGGGATCGGGCAGTCCATGCGCTGGAAGGTCTTGCGCCAGTTCTCCACGCCGATCTCGGGCTCGTCGCCCTTGAGCACGTGGCCGCCGTGCACGATCAGCCCGGCCGCGCCCAGTTCGGCCGCGGCCTGCAGGTGTTGGGCGAGCAGCTTGCGGCTCGGGATACGGATGCGGTTATTCGTGGTGGCCACATTGATCACGTACGGCGCGTGTACGTAGAGGGTGAGTCCGGCCGCCGCGGCGGCCTCGCGCAACGCGGCCGGCCCGCCGGGGTAATCGACCCGCGGCCCCTTCCACCCCTGCGGATCACCCAGGAAGAACTGCACCAGATCCGCGCGGCGGGCCGCCGCCTCGGCGATTGGATCGCAGGAATCGACGTGCGCACCGATGCCAAGCATCTACCGACCCTACGACGGGTGACGCGCGTCCTGACCACCATCGGCGCCGACCGGG
>DASXPS010000022.1 GCA_036493475.1 Sporichthyaceae bacterium
CTGCCATTGGCAGGCTGAGGCGCCCGTCCCGATTGCCGGGGCGGGCGCCTTGTCGTTCATCGACGTCAGTTGGTCCTAAGCTCATTTGTTTACGACGCGCGGTCAGCCTGATATGCGCGGATGGTAAGACGAGGTGTTCGACCGTCGCGTTTATTCTGAGCGCCGCCGGATAATTTGATTGAGGTTGCTCCTGCACGGGCACGAGCGACCAGTTGGCGCTCACAGTGGCAGCAAAGCGCTCAGATCGGCGTCGCGTCCACTGGCCGCACAGCGACCCTCGGCCAGCGCTCCGATCCAACTCAATCGACCCGTGGCCAACGCCAGCCACGTCGCCGGATCGGTCTCCACGACATTGGGTGGCGTCCCGCGCCGGTGCACCACGCCGGGCACGCACTGCACCGCCCCGTAAGGCGGGACGCGAATTTCCACCGCGTGGCCCGGATGGCGGGCGGCGAATTCCTCCAGCGTGAAGCGCACCGCGGTCGCCACCACCTCGGTCGGCGCAGCGGCGGGGTCCGCCGACCAGGCCTCCAGGGCGGCGCGGCCGACCTCGGAGTGGACCCGGCGGCGGGGCGGCATGACGGGACGTCAGGCGAACGCGGCGGGCAGCGTCGCGGTGTGCGCGGCGCGCAGTTCGTCCAGCGGGATCCCGCACACCCCGACAAGTTCCAGGGCCGGACCGCCCACCGTGCCCAGCTCGCGCAGCGGCACCCCGTGCGCCGCGGCCAACTTTTCCACCACCGCCAACCGGTCGGTGGGCACGGAGACCAGCACCCGCCCCGCGGACTCGGAGAACAGCGCCACGAACGGGTCACCGGGCAGCTTCACCCGAGCCCCGTGACCGCTACGCATGCAGCACTCCGCCAACGCCTGCGCCAATCCACCTTCGGACAGGTCGTGCGCGGAGGCGAACAACTCCTGCGCCGCCCCCTGCACCAACACCGTCGCCAACCGCCGCTCCGCGGCCAGGTCCACCCGCGGCGGCCGGCCACCCAGGTGCCGGTGCACCACGTGCGCCCACTCCGAGCCGTCGAGTTCCTCGCGGGTCTCGCCGAGCAGCAGGACCACGTCGCCCTCGGTGCGGAAGGCCATCGGCACCCGGCGGGTAACGTCGTCGAGCACGCCGAGCACCCCGACCACCGGGGTGGGCAGGATCGCCACGTCGCCGGTCTGGTTGTAGAAGCTGACGTTGCCGCCGGTCACCGGCACACCCAAGGCCTCGCAGCCGTCGGCCAGGCCGGTCACGGCTTGCGCGAACTGCCACATCACACCCGGGTCCTCCGGCGAGCCGAAGTTCAGGCAGTCGGTGACCGCGATCGGCCGGGCGCCGGTGGCCGCCACATTGCGGTACGCCTCGGCCAACGCGAGTTGCGCCCCGATGTACGGGTCCAGCCGCACGAACCGGCCGTTGCAGTCGGTGGACAGCGCGATGCCCAGGTTGGACTCGTCGTCGATGCGCAGCACGCCGGCGTCCTCGGGCATGGCCAGCACCGTGTTGCCCAGCACGTAGCGGTCGTACTGCTCGGTGACCCAGCGCTTGTCGCACAGGTTGGGCGAGCCGAGCAGGCGCAACAGGGTCGCGCGAATCCCGGCGCCGCTGCTCGGCCGCGGCAACGTCGCCGCCGAGTCGGCGTTCAACGGCTCCTGCTCGGCGGGCTTGGCGAACGGCCGCTCGTAGATGGGACCCTCGTGCGCGACCGTGCGCGGCGGCACGTCGACCACGGTCTCCCCGCGCCACTCCACGGTCAGCCGGCCGGAGTCGTTGACCTCACCGATCACCAGGGCCTCGACGTCCCACCGCTCACAGATCTCCAGGAACGCGGCCACGTTCGCGGGCTCCACGATCGCGCACATGCGTTCCTGCGACTCGCTCATCAGAATTTCTTCGGGCGCCAACGTGGGGTCCCGCAGCGGCACCCGGTCCAGCACCACGTGCATGCCGCCGGCGCCGGCCGAGGCCAATTCGGTGGTGGCGCAGGACAAGCCGGCCCCGCCGAGGTCCTGGATGCCCACCACCAAATCGGCGGCGAAGATGTCCAGGCAGCACTCGATGAGCACCTTCTCTGCGAACGGATCACCGACCTGCACGCTGGGCCGCTTGGACGGCTTGTCGGCGTCGAAGGTCTCCGAGGCGAGTACTGACACCCCACCGATGCCGTCGCCGCCGGTGCGGGCGCCGAACAGGATCACCTGGTTGCCCGGCCCCGAGGCCTTGGCCAGCTTGATGTCGGAGTGCTTCATGACGCCCACGCACAGCGCGTTCACCAGCGGGTTGCCCAGATAGCTGGCGTCGAAGACCACCTCGCCGCCGATGTTGGGCAGGCCCAGGCAGTTGCCGTAGCCACCGATGCCGGCCACGATCCCCGGCAGCACCCGCGCGGTGTCCGGCGCGTCCAGCGGCCCGAAGCGCAGCGGGTCCATCACCGCGATCGGCCGGGCGCCCATGGTCAGGATGTCCCGGACGATGCCGCCCACCCCCGTCGCCGCGCCCTGATACGGCTCCACGAACGACGGGTGATTGTGCGACTCCACCTTGAAGGTGACCGCGTAACCCTGCCCGACGTCCACCACCCCGGCGTTCTCGCCCATGCCGACCAGCAGCACATCGGTCTCCGGGCGCTTCAACCCGAACTGGCGCAGGTGCACCTTGGAGGACTTGTAAGAGCAGTGCTCGCTCCACATCACCGAGTACATGGCCAGCTCGCAGCTGGTCGGGCGGCGGCCCAGGATCTCCTTGATCCGCTCGTACTCGTCCGGCTTCAGGCCCAGCTCCGCGAACGGCTGCTCCAGGCCGGGATCCTTGGCGGCCAGCTCGACGGTGTCCGTCATGCCGCTGACCCCCTCGTTACGTCCGAAGAACAGTGTCCGGGCACCCACGATTCGTCGGACGCAAGGGGGGAGGTGGCGGGGATCATGCCGCCACCAGGCTGCGCAGCACCGAGGTGAACAGCGCCAGGCCATCGGTGCTCGGTCCGGTCAGCGACTCGATGGCGTGCTCCGGGTGCGGCATCAGACCCACCACGTTCCCCGCCGCGTTGCGCACCCCGGCGATGTCCGCGGCCGAACCGTTCGGGTTGCCGCCCACGTAGCGGAACACCACCCGGTTCTCCCGCTCCAGCATCTCCAGCGTGGCCGCGTCCGCGCAGTACTGCCCCTCCCCGTTTTTCACCGGCACCACGATCGTCTGACCCACCGTCAGGTCACGGGTCCACGGGGTGTCGGTGGACTCGATGCGCAGCGCCTGGTCCCGGCAGATGAAGTGCCGGTGGTTGTTGCGGATCAGCGCGCCCGGTAACAGGTGGGACTCGCAGAGCACCTGGAAGCCGTTGCAGATGCCGAGCACCGGCAGGCCGTCGCCCGCTGCGGCGATCACCGCGTCCATGACGGGGGAGAACCGGGCGATCGCCCCGCAGCGCAGGTAGTCGCCGTAGGAGAACCCGCCGGGCAGCACCACCGCGGCCACCCCGGCCAGGTCGCTGTCCCGGTGCCACAGTGAGACCGGCTCGCCACCGGCCAACCGCACCGCGCGGGCGGCGTCCCGGTCGTCCAGCGAACCGGGGAAGGTGACGACCCCGATCCGGGTCCTCACGACCGTGCTCATTGGCCCGCTCGCTCCGCTCACGGGGTGTGCTCGACGTGCACCCGGAACTCCTCGATCACCGTGTTCGCCAGCAGCGTCTCGGCCATCCGGCGGGCGGCGGCCTCGTCGATCTCGCCGTCCACCTCCAGCTCGAAGCGTTTGCCCTGACGGACCGAGGTCACCGACTCGAAGCCCAGTCGCCCGAGCGCCTTGCGGATGGCCTGACCCTGCGGGTCGAGCAGTTCGGGCTTCGGCATGACATCGACCACGACGCGCGCGCCCACGGATCCCCCTGGAAGAATGTCGCGGCAGGTGGTCTCAGGCTATCCGGGAACGTGGAAGCGGTTGGGCGAGGGGGCGACGTGAAGCTGCTGGTGACAGGTGGAGCCGGCTACATCGGCTCGGTGGTCACCGCGCTGTTGCTCGACGCGGGGCACCGGGTGACCGTGGTCGATGACCTGTCCACCGGGCACCTGGACGCGGTGCCCAAGGCGGCGGAGTTCGTCCAGGCCCGGGTGCACGACGCGGTGGAGTTCCTGGACCCCAGCTATGACGCGGTGCTGCACTTCGCCGCGAAGTCGCTGGTCGGGGAGTCGGTCTGCCGCCCGGAGCTGTACTGGAACAACAACGTGGTCGGCTCGCTGGCGTTGATCGACGCCATGCGCGCGGCCGGTGTACGGCGCATCGTGTTCTCCTCCACCGCCGCCACCTACGGCGAGCCGGCCACCATGCCGATCACCGAGGACACCCCGGCCCGGCCGACCAACCCGTACGGCATGACCAAGTGCACCGTGGACACCATCTTGGGCACCGAGTGCGCCGCCCACCAACTGGCCGCGATCAGCCTGCGCTACTTCAACGTGGCCGGCGCCCACGGCGAGCGCGGCGAACGGCACGACCCGGAGACCCACCTGATCCCGAACCTGCTCAAGGTGGCCACCGGCGACGTGGAGTACGCCCAGGTATTCGGCACCGATTACCCGACCCGGGACGGCACCGCGGTGCGCGACTACCTGCATGTGGTGGATCTCGCCGACGCGCATGTGCGGGCGTTGCACGTGCTGCGTCCCGGCGTGCACGGCATCTACAACCTGGGCAGCGGCACCGGCTACACCGTGCGCGAGGTGCTGGACGCGGTGCGCGCGGCCACCGGACACGCGATCCCGGTGCAGGACTCCCCGCGTCGGGCCGGCGACCCGCCCGCGCTGATCGCCTCGAACGCCGCCGCCGCGCGGGATCTCGGGTGGGTGCCGCAGCGCGGCATCGAGCAGATGGCGGCGGACGCCTGGGCGTTCGCGCAGCGTCGGCGAGCGACCCCCGCCTAGAGGGCATGCCTGCCGGATTCCGGTATGTCCGGCGGATCCGGATTTGTCGGCGCGGCGGGTCAAAAGCCCATGTAGGAAGGGAAACTGGCGTTCCCTCACTCGAATGGCAGCACTTTGCCGATTCTCCGACAGTGCTGCCGAGCCGTGCCTACCCTCGGTGACAACGAGCTTGTAATTGTCACATCAAGTAGTGAGCCGAACACACAGGTTCGGCCAGGGTAAGGGCCCCGGGGGCCCCTGAACCGGCGGTGAGTGACGATGGTGACCAAGGACGCGGAGCAGAATCAATCTGCGGAGCAGCCGTCCAGCGACGCGGTGCTGATCGCAGCTGCCCGTCGCGGTGACAAGGCCGCCTTCGAGATGCTGCTGTCCCGCCACGCCGACGCGGCGCTGCGGCTGGCCCGTCGACTGTCGCCGACCGCCGCGAACGAGTTGGTCGCCGAGGCGATCGACTCGGTTGATGCCGAGCTGCGCTCCGGTGCCGGCCCGAAGGCCGCTTTCCGCGCCCACCTGCTGACCGCCGTGCGCCGGGTCAACCTGGACCGCGCGAAGGCCATCGGCAAGGTGCGCCCGATCGACGAACTGGTCTCCAGCAAGACGCTGATGGTGGCCGACTGCCAGGTGCGTCCGGAGTTCATCGCGCCCGCGGCGCGGGCCTTTCGCGACCTGCCCGAGTCGCAGCAGGTGGCCCTGTGGCACACCGAGGTGGACAGTGAGCCATTCCTGGACACCGGCCTGTTGCTGGGCGTGGCCGGCACCGACGTGGCCGAGCTGGCCTTCGGTGCCCGGGACAGCCTGCGTCGGGCGATGATCGGTAGCCAGCTGGACAACGCGGCGTCCGGCCCGTGCCGGTGGACCGCCGACCGGCTCGGCGCGCACGTGCGCAAGCGGCTCACCCCGACCATCGCGGAGAAGGTCCGGGCGCACCTGGCGTCCTGCGAGGCCTGCCGTGAGCTGGTTCCGGCAGTGACGGCAATCGAGACCGAGATGCAGGCGCTGGTCGCCATGGTGGTCCTCGGCGCGGCGGCCGGTCCGTACCTGGGTCAGGAAACGGTCCCCGCGGCCCGGGCGCGCAAGGCGCCGGTAGCGATCCTCCCCGCACAGGGCGGCGACGCGGCGGCCGGGCTCATCGCCGGTCACCGCAAGGCAGCGATGTTCGCCGGCGCCGCGGCCGCGCTGGCCGCGATCGGTCTGGTCGGCGGCCTGCAGATGGCCGGCCACAGCGAGACCACCAACACCCAGGCCGAATCCAGCGACGGGGCGCAGCAACTCACCGTGGTGCCGAAGGTGGCGCTGCCGGCGGTGCAGACGCAGACGCCCGACCTGGCGCCCGCGCAGCCCGAGGACATGCTCGGCCTCAGCGAGCACACCCACGACCCGGACGCCCCGGACGTCACCGTCACCACCCCGGCCAAGGCGGACACCAGCAAGAAGGTGCACACCACCGCGGTGCACCCGGTGGTCATCCACAAGCACAGCCACGCCCCGGCCCCGGCCACTACCGACTCCAATGCCGACAAGCCGGCCACCAACGACAAGCCGACCACGCCCAAGGACGACGCCAAGAAGATCCACCTCGGCGTGGCCGACGTCAGCGTCGGCGACGGTGGCCTGCTCGGGGTGCTCAAGGTGGAGAAGCCGGAGAAGAAGAGCGACTCGGGGGACAAGCCCGGCCCGACCGGCAACGGCGCCACGGGCAGCGGCGGCGTGCTGGGTCTGCTGACCAACCCGCTGACGCCGGGCAACTGAGCTGCGGGTTAGGCCAACTTCTCCAACCGCTCGAACATCGGCTCCAGCCGCGCCACGAACCGCTCCGGCCGGCACACCTCGTCCAGCAGGGCCTCGTCCAGGCTGCGATTCTCCGCGGCCGCGCGGGCGCGCAGCGAGACGCGGAACGGGGTGCCGGTCTGCCAGGTCTCCATCGCCGCGCCCTGCACCAGCGCGTAGGCGTCCTCCCGGGACATGCCCGTCTCGACCAACGCCAGCAGCACCGTCGAGGTGTAGATCAGGCCGCCGGTGGAGTCCAGGTTGGCCCGCATCCGCGCGGCATCCACCACCAGGCCGGTCATCAGACGGTTCGTCAGATGCAGCAGGTAGTCGGTGCCGGCCGCGGCGTCGGGCAGCGCGATGCGCTCCACCGAGGAGTGCGAGATGTCCCGCTCGTGCCACAACGGGATGCCTTCCAGCACCGGGGTGACCTGGGCGCGCACGATGCGGGCCAGCCCACAGATGCGCTCGGACATGATCGGGTTCTTCTTGTGCGGCATGGCCGAGGAGCCCTTCTGGCCCTTGCCGAACGGCTCCCACAACTCGCGCACCTCGGTGCGTTGGCCGTGCCGCACCTCCAGCGCGATCGCCTCACACACCGTGGCCAGAATGGCCAGCGCGGAGATCCACTCGGAGATGCCGTCGCGCAGCACCACCTGGGTGGACACGTCGGCGGGTTTGAGGCCGAGGGCTGTGGCCACGTGTGCCTCGACGGCTGGGTCGATGTTGGAGTAGGTGCCCACCGCGCCGGAGATGGCCATCACCGCGACGGCCTCCCGGGCGCGGCGCAACCGGTCCCGGGAGCGGGCCATGCCGAACGCGAAGTCCGCGACCCGGTGCCCCCAGAGGTCAGGCTCGCCGTGGATGCCGTGGGTGCGGCCGACCCGGAGCGTCTGACGGTGCATCAGGGCATGGTCGCGCAGCGTGGCCACCAGGCGGTCGGCCTTGTCCAGCAGGATGTCGGTGGCCTCAACCAGCTGCAGTCCGAGCGCGGTGTCCAGCAGGTCGGATGACGTCATGCCGAAGTGCACGTAGGCGGCGGCCTCGCGGGGCACTGTGTTGTCCGCCCAGGCGGACAGGAACGCGATCACATCGTGTTGGGTGACCGCCTCGATCTCCGCGACGGCCTGCGGGGTGGGCGCCGCGGCGTTGCGCACCGGCTCGACACAGTCGGCGGGCACCACGCCCGCCGCGGCGTGCGCCTCCAGCACCAACAGCTCCACGCGGCACCACAACTCGTACTTGTGTGCCTCGCTCCAGACGACGCCCATCTCGGGCAGGGTGTAGCGCTCGATCACGAAGGGTCTCCGATCCCGGCGGTGGGAATGGCGATGCGGCCGTCCGCGGCGGCCAGCCCGATGTCGGTGCGGTGTTGCGCACCGTTCAGCCCGATCGCGGCCAGCCCGGTATAGGCCCGCTCGCGGGCGGCGAGCAGGTCGGGGCCGAGCGCGGTCACGCACAACACCCGGCCGCCGGCGCTGCGCACGGTGTTGTCCGGGTCGGCCTTGGTACCCGCGTGGATCACGTGCACGCCGTCCACCGCGTTGGCCGCGTCCAGGCCGGTGATCTCATCGCCGGTGCGTGGGGTGCCCGGATAGTTGGCCGCGGCCAGCACCACGGTGACCGCGACGTCCTCGGTCCAGCGCAGCGGTTCGCAGCCGTCCAGCGTGCCGGTGGCCGCGGCGTGCAGCAGCGCACCCAGGGGGGTGATCAGCCGGGCCAGCACTACTTGGGTCTCCGGATCGCCGAAGCGAGCGTTGAACTCGACCACCCGCAGACCCCGGGAGGTCAGCGCCAGCCCGGCATAGAGCAGGCCGACGAACGGCGTGCCGCGCCGGCGCATCTCGTTCACGGTGGGCTGCAGCACCCGGGCGGTGACGACCTCCAGCAGGTCGCTCGGCACCCAATCCAGCGGACAGTAGGCGCCCATGCCGCCGGTGTTGGGCCCCTCGTCGTTGTCCGCCAGCCGCTTGAAGTCCTGCGCCGGCGCCAACGCCCGCACGGTCTGACCGTCCGTCAGGGCGAACACGGAGACCTCGGGCCCGTCCAGGTACTCCTCGATGACCACGCGCCGGCAGGCCTTGGCGTGCGCGAGGGCGGCCTCCCGGTCGTGCGTGACCAGGACGCCTTTGCCCGCGGCCAGCCCGTCGTCCTTGACCACGTAGGGCGGACCGAACCAGTCCAGCGCCGCGGCGACCTGGTCCGGGTCATCACAGATCCTGGCCATCGCGGTGGGCACCGCCGCCGCGGCCATGACCTCCTTGGCGAAGGCCTTGGAGCCCTCCAGCGTGGCGGCCGCCGCGGACGGACCGAAACAGGCGATACCGCGGTCGCGGATCGCGTCCGCGGCGCCGGCCACCAGCGGCCCCTCCGGCCCGACCACCACCAGGTCAACGCCCAGGTGCGCCGCCAGCTCCGCCACCGCGTCCGGGTCGAGCGCGTTCACCGGATGCGTGGTGGCCACTGCCGCGATGCCCGCGTTGCCGGGCGCGCAATGCAGCTCGCTGACCTCGTCGTCGCGGGCCAGGGCCCGGCACAGCGCATGCTCGCGGCCACCGCCGCCGATCACCAGGACCTTCACGTTCACCGAGCCTAACGACGACGTCCCGCCATGGCGTGTGGGCCCTTCACGAGGCGTTGAAACCCCCACACGCCGTGAGAGGACGGTGGATGGGGTTGGGTCCGGTGCGGGGGCTTGCGGATGGGTCAGCGCACCAGGGAGCGGATCTCGATGGTCTGGTCGCGGCCGGGGCCGACGCCGATGGCAGAGATGGGGGCGCCGGACATCTCTTCCAGGGCCTCGATATAGCGCTGGGCGTTCTTCGGCAGGTCGGACAGGGCGCGGGCGCCGGTGATGTCCTCGGTCCAGCCGGGAAAGGTCTCGTAGACCGGGGTGGCGTGGTGGAAGTCGCTCTGGCTGGCGGGCAGCTCGGTCATCCGCACGCCGTCCACGTCGTAGGCCATGCAGACGGGGATCTGTTCCAGGCCGGTGAGCACGTCGAGCTTGGTCAGGAAGAAGTCGGTCAGGCCATTGACCCGGGTGGCGAACCGCGCGATCACGGCGTCGAACCAGCCGCAGCGGCGGTCCCGGCCGGTGGTGACGCCGCGCTCGTGGCCGACCCGGCGGAGGAACTCGCCGTGGGCGTCGAACAGCTCGGTGGGGAACGGGCCGGAGCCGACCCGAGTGGTGTAGGCCTTGAGGATCCCGCACACTCGATCGATCCGGGTCGGGCCGATACCGGAGCCCGCGCAGGCGCCGCCGGCGGTGGGGTTGGAGGAAGTGACGAACGGATAGGTGCCGTGGTCGACGTCCAACAGGGTGCCCTGCGAGCCCTCCAGACACACCAGCTTGCCCTCGTCCAACGCCCGGTTGAGCACCAGTGAGGTGTCGGTGACGAACGGGCGCAGGGTCTCGGCCAGCGGCAGCAGGCCCTCGGCGATCTCGTCCACGGTGATCGCGCGCCGGTTGTAGATCTTCACCAGCAAATGGTTCTTGTCCTCCAGCGCGCCCTCGAGCTTTTGCCGCAGGATCTTCTCGTCGAACAGGTCCTGCACCCGCACGCCGATCCGGTTGACCTTGTCCGCGTAGGTCGGGCCGATGCCGCGGCCGGTGGTGCCGATCTTGTTGCGGCCCAAAAAGCGCTCGCGGGTCTTGTCCAACGTGGTGTGGTACGGCGTGATCAGGTGCGCGTTGTTGGAGATCAGCAACTTGGAGGTGTCCACCCCGCGCTCCTGCAGCCCGGCAATCTCGGACAGCAGCGCAGTGGGGTCGATGACCACGCCGTTGCCGATCACCGGGGTGCAGCCCGGCGTGAGGATGCCCGACGGCAGCAGGTGCAGCGCGTAGTGCTGGTCACCGATGACCACCGTGTGGCCGGCGTTGTTGCCGCCCTGGTAGCGGACCACGTAGTCGACGGGATCCTTGCCGGACCCGCCGAGTAGGTCGGTGGCCTTCCCCTTGCCCTCGTCGCCCCATTGGGCGCCGACGAGCACGATCGCAGGCATGGCGGGGCGACCCTTCGGTGGGGGACTGGACGATCGCTCAGAGTAGCCTCGCGCTGCGAATCCTCGATGACCCGGCTACCGCGGAGCAGGCCATGGGCATGATCGAGACCGATTACCTGGTGGTGGGCGCGGGCGCGTCGGGGATGGCGTTCGCCGACGACCTCCTCGCGCATTCCGACGCCGAGGTGGTGCTGGTGGACCGCCGCGACCGTCCCGGCGGGCACTGGCACGACGCGTATCCGTTCGTGCGGTTGCACCAGGCCTCGGCCAACTACGGGGTGAACTCCCGGGCGTTGGGCAGCAACGCGATCGACGTGGCCGGGTCCAACGCCGGCTTCTATGAGCGAGCCACCGGCGCGGAGATCGTCGACTACTTCGGTCGGGTCCTCGACGAGCACTTCCTGCCGTCCGGTCGAGTCCGCTTCCTCGGTATGCACGACTACGTTGGGGACTGGTCGGGTGAGCATGCCGCGGTCTGTCGGGTGACCGGCGCGTCGACCACCGTTCGGGTGCGCCGGCGCATCGTGGACACGACCTACCTGGATGTGCAGGTGCCGGCCACCCACACCCCCGCGTTCACCGTCGATCCGGGCACGCGCCTCATCCCGGTCGGCGGACTGGTCGACCTGGGCCGGGCACCGGGTGGGTTCACCGTGCTGGGCGCCGGTAAGACCGCCATGGACGCATGCACCTGGTTGCTCGACCACGGCGTCGATCCCGACCGGATCTGCTGGGTACGTCCGCGCGACGTGTGGATGTTCGACCGCGCCGGGGTGCAGCCGCTGGACCTGCTGCCGGAAACGATGACCGCGATGGCGCTGTGGGTCGAGTCCCTCGCCGCGGCGGAATCGGTGCCGGACCTGTTGGCGCGGGTGGAGAGCTGCGAACAGCTGTTCCGGCTGGACCCGACGGTGGAACCCGACGCCTTCCGGGGCGCCATCCTCAGCCGGGCGGAGATCACCGGACTGGGTCAGATCGAGCGGGTCATCCGGCAGGGTCGCATCCGCCGTCTGGGGACCGACCGGATCGTGCTGGACTCCGGCGAGGTGGCCGCCGACCCCGGCACCGTGTTCGTGGACTGCACCGCCTCGGGTTTCCGCTGGGCACCGCCGGTACCGATCTTCGCGCCCGGTCGGATCGTCCTGCAGTCGTTGATCGGGGGCTACACCACGCAGTACGCGGCGCTGGTGGGTTTCGTCGAGGCCGGCTATGACGACGATGTCGAGCGCAACCGGCTGTGCCCGCCGGTCCCTCAGGTGACGCTGCCATTGGACTGGGTGGCGACCGTGCGCGGCTTTCTGCGCGTCGCCGCACTGCACGCCGAGGAGCCCGAGCTGACGCGGTGGGCGGAGCAGGCCCGGTTGAGTTTCAGCTGCGGACTCGCCCAGCGGTTGGGCGATCCGCGCCTGGCCGCCGCGCTCGGGCGGTGGGCCGCAAGCGCAGAGCTTGCCCTGGTCAACGCGGAGAAGTTCCTGGCGGGCTCGGACCGCATGTGACCCGCCGAGGTGCAGGTCAGCCGCCGCCCAGCGCGTCCGCTGCCGCCTGGCTGGACTCCGCCAGGAACGAATAGCAGCGGCGGGCCTCGTCGTCCTCATCGATCGCGGCGGCGGCGCGACCCAGGGCGTGCAGGGCGCGCAGGAAGCCCTGGTTGGGCCCGTGGTCCCAGGGCACCGGGCCGTAGCCCTTCCAGCCGTTGCGGCGCAGGTTGTCCAGGCCGCGGTGGTAGCCGACCCGGGCGTAGGCGTAGGACTCGATCACCGCCCCCCGCGCCCAGGCGTCCTCGGCCAGTGCGGCCCAGGCGGCGGAGTGGGTGGGGAAGGCCGCGGCGACTTTGGCCGGGTCCACCCCGTCGGCCAGCTGACCGCGGGGCTCCGGTTCGTCGGGCAGGTGCGTCGGCGGCGGTCCGGCGAGCAGGTTCGGTCCAGTCATGAGGTCCATCCTGCCCAAAAGCCGGCGGCAGAAATTCGCGGGTGCGGACCGGTCAAGGCGGGACCAAGCCGAACCAAGGGTCGGCACAGCGCGGATCGAGGAGTTTCAACACTCCGGCTCGGTTCTTGATCGAGTGTGCCGCGGGGCGGATCGTCAGTCTCGACCTGCCCGTACCCCCCGACGGGAGCACCGATGTCCTGGCTGTTCCGTACCTCGATTGACTCCGACGTGGAGGAGATCGACCCGGACCTGCCGGAGCACTGCACGGTGGCGATCCTCGGTACCGGCTTGGCCGGATTGGGCACTGGCATCCGGTTGGCCAAGGCCGGGCGGGGTGACTTCGTGCTGCTGGAGCAAGCCATCGGCGTCCGAGCGAATGTGCGCCGCCGCGCGCTTGAATCCGGGGTGTGGGCACACATCCGGTTCGGCACCGAACTGCGCGCTGCGGAGTGGGACGCGGTGCACTCGTGGTGGCGGCTGCGTACCAATCGCGGCAGCATGACCGCGAACTTCCTGCTGGTGACCACCGAGGATGTGTCCGGTTCGGTGTGCGGGCGGGACGGCCGCAGTCTGCAGCAGGTGTGGGCGCACGAAGGTGGCCGAGCGTACCCGGCGGCCGCGGTGTCGGGCTTCCCCAATCTCTTCCTGGCGCACCAGGAGCAGATTCGAATGATCAGCAGTGGATTGAAGCTGTTCGCGGCCAAGGGAATCCGCGAGTTCGAGGTCCGCTCGGAGGTCGAGACGGAGCGACCGCCGCGGCGGCTGGGCCGACATTTCTATCCCCACGACTACCACCTGACGGTGGGTCAGCCACGCTCCGGCGACCCGAGATACCGGCCAGGTGGAGAAGTTCCGCGACCCTCGGCGGTGGGTGCGGAACGGCTCGCTCCGTAGCGGTTAGGCGGGCAGGCCCCCAAACGGCAGGCGGGCATACAAAGGGCGACGGCCCGGTCGATGGAGGTCGACCGGGCCGCCGCTCGTTTCACAAGTTGGATCAGTGGTGGTTGTAACGCACCATGTGGCATTCCACCCGCACGTGGCGACGGTGGTGCCGGTAGGTCACCTCGCGGTGGCACACCCGACGGGTCTTCACCACGTGATGCGCCGGTGCGTGGGCAGCCACCGCAGCCTGTGTGCTGGTGATCGATGCGGCACCCGCGGACGGGGCCATCATGGTTCCCCCCATCAGCACGGCGAGCGCGCTGCTGGTGACGATTGCCATCTTGCGCATTGAAATCTCCTCCCACATCGCCCGGAAATCGATGGGCTCGATCCTCGGGATGTCCGCTCAATTCGGGCCGGCACGGAGAAACGTACGGACCGATGCTGTGTGTACCTTTGCGCCCAAATGTGAATGTCCCGGGCGCCCCTGGCGGCGCATGGATGAACGTCTGCTCCGGCGCACAGCACATCAGCGCGGAAGTAAACCGACGGGCAGCGGACACCGTGCGCTCGGTGCCGACATTCTCTGACGCAGCGTCAGCGGTTGGCCATCGCCGCCGCGATGCGGTCCCTGGTGTCGGCCGCGGCCCAGATGCGGGCGACCTCGACGTCGTGCTGCGCGGCCGCGTCGATGCGCGCAACCGCCGCCGCCCGCAGGTACTGCTTGGCCCGCGCATAGGCGATCGGACTTCCGTGGCCGAGCGACCGGGCCTCGACGATGGCCTCCTCCAGCAGCCATTCCGGCGGACACAGTCGGTGCACCAGGCCGACCTGTTGGGCCTCGGCCGGGGAGTACAGCGCGGCGCCGAGGATGATCTCCTCGGCACGTTCGGCGCCCGCCGCGCTGATGACCAACTCCATCGCCGAGGCCGGGAACGGCACGCCCACGCGGATCTCGCTGGCCCCGATGCGCGCGGTGGGAGTTTCCGCGGCGAGGCGCCGGTCCGCGGCGGCGACCAACACGCAGCCGCCCGCGATCGCGTGCCCGTTGATCGCGGCGACCACCGGCAACGGTGCGGTGAACCATGCCCGGAACGTGCGGGCCAGCGCGGTGATCAAGGCCTGGGCGTAGTCCTCGCCCTCGGCGAGCACCCGGCGCAGGTCGACCCCGGCGCAGAACGTGGATCCGGTGCCGTAGAGCACCACGGCACGGGCTCCGGAGTCGGCAACCTTCTCGATCGTGGCGGTCAGCGCGTCGAGCAACTCGACGTCCAACGCGTTGACCTTGCCGTGCGCCGGGTGCACCAGTGCGATCTCGTTGCGCATCTCGAGTTCGATCACGGGGCCATCTTGCACCGTTTTCTACTCGGGAGTAACCCCAATTTCCACGCAATCCTGCGCGCAGCCGCCGTCGGTGCTCGGCGCGGGTACCTCCGCCGGTCGGTGCAGCACCGCGCGGGTGGGGGCGACCACGATGGCCTCGCCGGCTACCCGCCCGGTGCCGTCCACGATCAGCGAGTAGCCGCCCGGCTCGTACGGCGGCGCGAGCAGGGTGACCAGCTCGTTGAGCTCGATCGCGTCGCGGCTGCGTCGCCCGGCACCGGTCACCTCGACGACCGAATCGCGGGCTCGGGCCGTCAGCGCCGAGATGTGGGGTCGCGGCTGTTCACCCACGGTCAGCAGATAGACGAACGGGAACCGGCCCAGCATCTCGGCCAGCTCGCCCGGTTCCACCTCGATGCTCATGCCGGCAAGCCTACGTGGGTCATCGGATCGCGATCGGGTTCACCGGGGCCCCGGTGCCGCCGACCACCTTCAACGGGGCCGCGGCGTAAAGGAAGGTGTAGCGGCCGTCGCCGGCACAGGCCGCGGCCAGCTCCTCCAGCCAGCAGATCTCGGTCATGGCCACGCCGAGGTTGCGCATCAGGGCCGCGTGCAGCGGCAGGATCACCCCGGATTCCGGGTCGAGGGTGACCTCGTTGGCGATGGTGTCGGTAACCAGGTTGGGGATCTCCCGCTCCTGGAACCAGCGCACCAGCGGAGCCGAGTAGGTCAGGCCCGGCTCGCAGAACCCCTCATAGAACTCCTCGTGCGGGACGGCGTACCAGTACTTCATGAACCCGGTGCGGATCAGCAGGATGTCGCGCTTCTCGATGCTCACGCCCTGGGCCTTGGCGATCGCCTCCAGGTCGTTGTGGTCGAAGGTCTCGCCCTTGTCCAGCCACTCCTTGCCACGGTGGCGGGCCACGTCGAGAAGCACGCCGCGGCCGACCACCCCCTTCTGTGCGATCGGCAGCACCGAGGCCTTGGCCATGGCGCCGATCGTGCTGCGCGCGTCGTAGCCGTTCCAGATCTGGCCGTCGTACCAGACGTGGCCCAGCGCGTCGTACTGCGTGGAGCCCTGCAGGAACAGCGACGCCTTGTCGTCGGCGTAGTGCAGGTCGCCGGGGTACTTGGGTGCGTCCGGGCCGTCCCAGTGGCTCTCGTCGATGATGTTCTCGCGCTCGATGCCGGAGCGACCCGGCCACACCGGGTCACCGCCGGGGTGACCCATCTGCACCTGCAGGGTGTAGACCTCGCCGGACTTCACCTGGGCCACGCCGCGCAGGACCTGCCCCGCGTCGAGGTAATTCAGTGATCCCACCTCGTCGTCCGGACCCCACTTACCCCAGTTCGACGGGGCATCGGCGCCGAACAGGTCGCGCACTGCAGGGGCTTCGGTCATCGGACGCTCCAATGATGGGACGGGTACCTGCCCGCCCCGATCATGCTCAGGCCCGCCACCGGAGCAGAATGCGGGGCACCGGACGGCGCCCCGCACTTTTCGGAGGAATCCATGTCGCGTGAGATCACGGTCGGTCCGCTCGCGGACTTCCCCGACGGACAACTCATCGCCACCAAGGCCGACGGCCAGTCGGTGATCGTTGCCCGCAACGGCGACAACGTCTGCGTCGCCGCGAACAAGTGCCCGCACCTGGGCATGTCGTTGACCAAGGGTCCGGGCGGCCTGAAATACGAGAACGGCGTGGTGCAGTGCGCCTGGCACAACTCGCGGTTCGAGGTGTGTAGCGGGGCCAACAAGGACTGGGTTACCGGCCTCGCCGGCCGCAACACGCCGGGATGGTCGCGCAAGCTGATCAGCTTGGGCCGCAAGCCCGCCGACCTGACCACCTACCCGGCCAGGGTCGCCGACGGAGCCGTGGTGATCACCGTCGACTGACCTGCCGATCGAGGAAGGCGAAGGTGCGCGCCCAGGCCGCCTCGGCGGCGGCCGGGGCGTGCCCGGCATGCATCGGGAACGCGATCTTCTCGATCCACGGGTGATTGCCGTCGGTCATGAACGAGTGCCCGGCGCCGTCGTGCACCACCACGTCGTGCTCGATACCCAACGCGGTCAGGTGATCCTCCAGCCGCGCCGCGTGCCGGCGGAACGGGACGTCCCGCGACCCGTACGCGGCGACCACGGGGCACACGTTGCGCAATGTCTCGGCGTTCTTGCCCACCGCGCCGTAGTTCACCGAGGCCGCCCGCAGGCCGAACGGGCCGCTGGCCGCGAAGATCAGGGCGAACCCGCCGCCCATGCAGAACCCGATGACCGCGAGCCGTTCGTCGTCCACATCCGGCCGGCCGGCCAGCCAGGCCCGGGCGGCCTCGATGTCCGCGGTCACCCGGCCCGGCTTGCCGCCGGCCATCTCGGCCATGGCCCGGGCCAGGCAGCCGACCCGGATGCCGTGGTCGAACAGGTCCGGCACGACGGCCACCCAGCCGCGTGCGGCGAACCGATCGGCGACCCGGTTCATCTCCGGGGAGGGCCCGAAGACATCGGTGAGCACCACGATGCCGGGTCGCTGCCCGCCCGGCTCCGCGGGTACCGCGACGTCGGCGCCGAGCGTGGAACCGTCGGGGAGCGGGATGCGCTGCTTGGTGGTCACGCGACAATTCTGCTCACCCCGGAAAACGACCGGCCGCCGGCGCGCCCCGGAGGGGATAGCGCCGAGAGCTAACCGGCACCGCACCAAACGACATGACGGAGAGTCAGATGAAGCGCCACGCTCATGCGCAGACGACGGAACAGAAGGTCGCGGCGGTACTGGCCGGGCTGCGCGGCGACCGTGAGCACAGCGAGGTCTGCGCGCAGCACGAAATCGACGAGCGGACCTACGCCGCCTGGATGCAGGGCTTCCTGTCCGGCGGTCGTGAGGCGCTCGCCCGGATGGCCGTGGAGACGGCGGCGAGCAATGCCCATGCCGGGCACGCGCACCTACCGCACCTGCCGGCCTGGCTGCGACGCACCCGGGGCGAGACGCGTTTGCACGTGGTGCTGGCGGTGCTGGCGGCGATCCTCCTGCAGGCGGTGCTGCCGGACCGTTTGGCACTGCACCCGGTGTGGCTGTTGCCCGCGCTGGAGGTGGTACTGCTGATCGTGCTCACCGTGTTCAACCCGATGCGGATGACGCGGAGCACACCGTTGCAGCGGGCCACCGGTTTGTTCCTGTGTGGCCTGGTCGTGGCCGCGAATGCGTTCTCCGGCATCCGCCTGGTGCACGACATCCTCACCGGGCACGGCACCAAGGACCCGAACACGCTGTTCGGCAGCGGAGCGTCGATCTACCTGACGAACGTGATCGCGTTTTCCTTGCTGTACTGGGAACTCGACCGTGGCGGCCCGGTCGCCCGGGCCAACGCCACCGACCCGCACCCGGACTTTCTGTTCGCCCAGATGGCCTCGCCCGAGGTCGCCGACCCGAACTGGGAACCCACCTTCGGCGACTACCTCTACACCTCGCTGACCAACGCCACCGCGTTCAGCCCCACCGACACTCTGCCGCTGACGCTGTGGGCCAAGACGCTGATGGGAATTCAGTCGGTGGTGGCCCTGGGTGTTGTCGGCCTGGTGGTGGCACGCGCGGTGAACATCCTGTCTTGACCGCTCCTGCAGGCCGGCGCAGTGTTGAGCACCGCATGTGCCGGACACCGAAATCCCAGGAGCATCCGTGACCCCGAACGCTGCGCCCCACGCCCCGATTCTCGAGCTCACGTTCGCCACGGTGCTGTCCCGTGCGCTGTACGCGGTGACCCAGCGCGGCATCCCGGACGTGCTGGCCGCGGGCCCCGCGACGCCGGACGAGGTGGCAGCCAAGGTCGGCGTGCACCCGATCGCGACGCTTCAGGTGCTGCGCGCCTTGGCCTCCGCGGGGATTTTCACCCAGGGCAGCGACGGGCGCTACGGCCTCACCCCCGTCGGCGAGACGCTGGTCGAGGGTCACCCGACGGCGGCGCGCGACCTCGTGCTGACGTTCGGCGCCCCCGGCTTCTGGACCGCCGTGTCAGAGATGCCCGCCGTGCTGGAAACCGGCCGGACCGGCGTGCAGATCGCCTTCGACATGTCCGCCTTCGACTACCTGCGGCAGCACCCGGACGAGGAAGCCCTCTTCAACCGCACGATGATCGCCGTGCACGGCGGCGAGCCGGCGGCCGTCGCCGCTGCCTACGACTTCTCCGGCATCCGCACGCTGGTCGATGTCGGCGGTGGCCTGGGCACCATGCTGGTCACGCTGCTGGAGGCCAACCCGGCCCTGGCCGGTGTGCTGTTCGACGCCCCGACGGTGGTCGAGGTGGCCAAGGAGACGATCGGAGCGGCGGGCCTGGAGAGTCGCGTTACGCGGGTCGGTGGGGATTTCTTCGCCTCCGTCCCGGCGGGCAGTGACGCCTACGTGCTCTCGCACGTCCTGCACGACTGGGACGTCGAGTCCTGCCACACGATCCTGCGCAATTGCCGCGACGCGATGAACCCGGGTGGCCGCATTCTCATTGTGGAGATGGTCCTACCGCCCGGCGCCGAACCCCACCCGGGGAAGATGTTGGACCTGCTCATGTTGTCCCTCGCCGGTGGCCGGGAGCGCACCGCCGAGGAGTACGCGGAATTGGTGGCCCCGGTGGGTCTACGGATCGAGCGAGTGGTGCCGACGCTGTCCCCGGTCAGCGTCGTGGAGGTCGTGCCCGCCTAGGGGATCAAGCACCCCGCAGCGACTGCCGATACCGGCCATGAAGCCGAGATCGTTTTCGGCAGTCGCTGCGGAAGGTGCCTGTGTCCTATCGCCCCATTGCTCGAATGACCGTGTTGGCCGTGGTCGGTGGCGCCGTGTTCCTCGGAGGTCCGGTCAGTCGCGCCGAGGCGTCCACCCCGGTGTTCCAGACCGCGATCAACGCCCTGGTCACCACGGCCCGACTCGCCCACGGCTGCAAGCCGCTGAAGCTCAACAGCAAACTCAACAAGTCCGCCCAGAGCCATGCCAAGGACATGTCGAAATACGACTACTTCACCCACACCTCGCGCGACGGCACGAGCTGGAGCAAGCGGATCGAGAAGGCCGGCTTCAAGAATCCGGGCGGGGAGAACATCGCTTACGGATACCCCACCGCGGCGTCCGTCGTGCAGGCCTGGCTGGCTTCACCCGGCCACCGCCGCAACATCCTCGACTGCAACTTCAAGTACATCGGCGTCGGCTATGCCGCCCAGGGCGCCTACTGGGTGCAGGACTTCGGGTACTGAGTCACCGCTTTCTCTGACGGATCGTCAGCAGCAGGTGCACGTGGTCTGGCAACGCTCCTTACCCGGCCGGGACATGGCGGCCGGCGGCGGCGCGGGCGCCGGCGGGGTCTGAATCGTCATCACACCCGACGGTGCGGCCGGGTCCGGCGCATCCGGGTCGGGGATCTCCGACGGCGAGGAGTTGAAGATGGCCTTGCCGTGCGCCTTGCTGGGCCGCTCCGGCGGCATGCACGGGGTGGTGTTGACCTCGTTGCCGTAGGGGCGGGCGGGCTCGTCGGTGAACTGCTGGCACGGCCCGTACTCGGTGGGCGCGACCACCCCGGTCCACCAGGAGGTGCGCTTCTCCGCGCCCGCCCAGGAGAACGAGAGGTGAATGTGTGAGACATGCGGGTCGCCGTAGTCATAGGCCCGCCAGCCATCGGAGTCCATGTGCGCGGACCAGATACGGCGGTTCCAGATCAGGTACATGACGCCCAGTCGGCGCGCGTTGACCGCGTGGTTCGCGAGCAGCCAACTCACCGCCTGCTGACCCGCGGCCTGGTCGGCGTAGGAGTTGGGGTTGAGCATCCAGTCCCAGGCTCGACCTTCTTTGTGCTCCGACCGCCCCCCGGCGACGCCCGGCGCGCTGCAGTTGCGAATGATCCCGCCGCTCCAGCCGTGCTTGAACGTGGTCAGCATCAGCTGCTCGAAGGCGACGACGCCCGGCTTGGGGGTGGGGTCGCAGGAGATCTGCGGCACGTACGGGGAGTAGTCCTCGACCTGCGCGGGCAGGGCGACCGCGGCCTGCGGCACCGCACCGACGGTGTGCACGGTGGTCGCGGCCCAACCGGCCCCGCCATTGAGCACTGCGCTCGCACTGAGCACGGCCACCGCCGTCGCCCGCACCGCGTTGCGCTTGCGCCTGCCGTTCATGTCCGCCCCCGCCGATCGTTCGCTCCGACGCAACGACGGTGTCCGTTTCGACCCGGTAACCGACACTTGTGGGGCCCATTCGGGTGACCGTGCGCACGGGGAATTCACCCGGATGGCGCAGTGCTGCGGCGGTCACCGACTGACCCAGCCGCGGCGCGTCCGGTGCGCGCCCAGCCCCCGGCAGGCCAGGAAGATGCTGAACGAGATCGTGGTGACGTAGGGGCTGATCGGCAGCGTGCTCCCGGTGGCCAGCAGGATGCCGCCGATGGTGGCCACCACGGCGAAGGTGACGCTGAGGGCGGTGACCACAACGGGGGTGGCGGTCACCTGCATGGCCGCCGCGGCCGGGGTGACGAGCAGGGCCAACACCAGCAGCGCGCCGACGATCTGCACCGCGGTGGCCACGGCCAGGCCCAGAGTGAGCAGGAACAGCACTGACAGCATGCGGGTGGGCACCCCTCGTGCGGCGGCAACGTCGGGATCAATGCCGGCGAAGGCCAACGGCCGCCACATGCCCGCCAATGCCACGATGACCACTGCGCACACCACGATCAGCCAGCGCATCCGTGGGGTGTCCACCGCAACGATCTGTCCGGTCAGCAGCCCAAATTTGTTCGC
>DASXPS010000023.1 GCA_036493475.1 Sporichthyaceae bacterium
CTCCGCGGTGATTGTGAACAGTTCGTGGCCGATCTGCTCGGTGTAGGAGCCGGTGAGCAGGGGCAGGGCCCGGTCACGCAGGCAGTGGGTCATCGAACTGAGTCGCCAATCGCCGCCGCCGAACTTCGCGTCCCACAACCGGGCTTGGTCTGCGGTCTCACGGAGGTCGTGGAGGTCCTCCCCGCCGCAGCGTCGCGGGCCGTGGCCCGTCGTGGGGGGATCGGTGGGGACGGCGAGCCAGCGTGTAACGGCGCTGGCATAGCCGGTGTGTAGTCCGGCGTTGAAGATGAGCATCTGGGAGTAGATCTCCGGCATTCACGGTGAGCATGGGTCCGAGTCCGGTGTGACCTGGTTGCTGTTGATCGTGTCCGGCGGCACCGTGAGCACGTCACAACAGGCGACGGCCCTCCCGTCGTCTCTTGCCGGAGCCCCGCGGGAGGGCCGTGCGATGGTGCGGAGGCACCGTTGGTCACGGTAGAGATGGACGCCGTCCGCGTCGAGCGGCGGTTGATTGGCGGGCGGCTGGCCTGCCCGGACTGCGGCGGGGTGCTCGCCGGGTGGGGACACGGCCGGGAACGGACCCTCCGCGGCGTGAACGGTCCGGTGCGGGTGCGGCCACGTCGGTCGCGGTGCGTGGGCTGCCACGTCACGCATGTGTTGCTGCCGATAGGGATGTTGGTGCGGCGGGCGGATCTGGCTGTGGTGATCGGTGCGGCGTTGGCCGCCAAAGCAGCCGGCGTCGGGTATCGGTCGATCGCGGTGGAATTGGGTCGGCCCGTGGACACGGTGCGGGGCTGGTTACGCCGGTTCGCCGGCAGGGTTGAGGCGGTGCGATCGGTGTTCACGGTGTGGTTGCGGGTGTTGGTGCCGGATCCGGTGATGCCGCAGCCCGCCGGGAGCGTGTGGGCCGACGCGATGGCCGCGATCGTCGCGACGGCTCGGGCCGCTGCTGCCCGGTTCGTGGTGCCCATGGTGCCGGTATGGGAGATGGCCGCGGCGATCTCGGGTGGCCGGTTGTTGTCCCCGGGCTGGCCGACGGTGTCGATCAACACGGGTTGCCCCTGACACGGCGGTGATCATTCGTGATCCTTTTCTGCTTGTCCTTTATGGAACGAGCAGGGAGGTTCACGGCGTTGGCCGCAGTCGAGCACGAACAGCAGGTGCGTACCGATCGGGCGCGGGCGATCGGGCTGTTCCGGTATCAACTCATTCGCGAGGTCGCTGATCCAGGGCACTCCACCAAACACCGTGGCCGGTTGGTGCGGGCGATCGCCGCCGCCGAGCACACCGATCCGTTCGGCCGGCGGGTGCGGGTCTCCCGCCAAACGCTGGATCGCTGGATCCGGGACTGGCGGGCCGGTGGGTTCGACGCGCTGGTGCCCAGCCCGCGCCAGACCCATCAACGGACGCCGGCCGAGGTGATGGAGCTGGCGGTCGGGTTGCGGCGGGAGAACCCGGATCGCACCGCCGCGGCGGTCCGCCGGATCCTGCGCGCCCAGCTTGGGTGGTCCCCGGACGAACGGACCCTGCAACGCCACTTCACCCGCATCGGCCTGACCGGGCCGAGCGCTGCCAGCACGGTCAGTGTGTTCGGCCGGTTCGAAGCGGCCCGCCCGAACGAATTATGGACCGGCGACGCCCTGCACGGCCCGGTCGTCGCCGGCCGCAAAACCTACCTTTTTGCCTTTGTCGACGATCATTCCCGGGCGCTGGTCGGGTATCGGTTCGGCTATGCCGAGGACACCGTGCGGTTGGCCGCCGCACTGCGACCAGCGCTGGCATCCCGCGGTGTCCCCGAAGCGATCTATGTGGATAACGGGTCAGCGTTCGTGGACGCCTGGCTGCTACGGGCGTGCGCGAAGCTGGGCATCAAGCTCACCCACTCCACCCCGGGCCGCCCCCAGGGCAGAGGGAAGATTGAGCGTCTATTCCGGACAGTCCGGGATCAGTTCCTGGTCGAGATCACCGGAGACCCCGACGTTGCGGGTCGGCACTTCGTCGCCGATCTGACTGAGTTGAACCGGTTATTCGCCGCCTGGGCCGAGACGGTCTATCACCGCCACCCGCATTCCGAGACCGGGCAGCAGCCCCTGGTCCGCTGGTCAGCCAGCGCGCCGTTCCCACTGCCCTCACCCGCGGCGTTGGCCGAGGCGTTCCTGTGGGAGGAGCGCCGCACTGTCACCAAGACCGCCACCATCTCGTTGCACGGCAACACCTACCAGGTCGATGCCGGTCTGGTCGGACGGAAGGTGGAGCTGGTGTTCGACCCATTCGACCTGGCCCGCATCGAAGTCCGGCTCGCCGGAGTCCCGCAGGGCCTGGCGATCCCGCACCGCATCGGCCGGCACGCTCACCCCAAAGCCCGACCCGAAACACCCCCGACACCACCGGAACCGACCGGCATCGACTACGCCGCGCTGATCGACACCGCGCACCAGGCCCAGCTCGCCCGCGGGGTCAACTACGCCGCTCTCACCGGCAGCGACGTCAGCAGCGCCCCACATACCCACGACCAGATTCCCGGGCAACTCGACCTGCTCACCGGCGGCCTCGCGGACAAGGAGACCACCTCGTGATCGACAAACTGCAGGGCTTCTACGGGTTCAGCCGCATGCCCTTCGGTCGGGATCTCGCACCCGGGATGCTGCACCGCCACCACGCCCACAACGAGGCCGTCGCCCGCATCGGTTGGTGCGTCACCGAACGTCGCATCGGCGTGATCACCGGCGAGGTCGGCGCCGGCAAGACCGTCGCCGTCCGTGCCGCCCTCTCCACCCTGGACACCAGCAGGCACAGCATCATCTACCTACCCAACCCGACCATCGGGGTCCGCGGTATCCACCACCAGATCGTCGCTGCCTTGGGCGGGCAACCCCTGGTCCACCACGCCACGTTGGTTCCCCAGGCCACCGACGCCCTGGCGACCGAGCAGGTCGAACGGGGCCGCACTCCGGTGCTGGTGATCGACGAGGCCCACCTGCTCGACCACCCACAACTGGAGTCGATCCGGATGCTGACCAACCACGACATGGACTCCACCAGCCCGTTCGCCTGCCTGCTGGTCGGCCAACCCACCCTGCGGCGACGCATGAAACTCGGGGTGCTCGCCGCGTTAGATCAGCGAATCGGGCTGCGTTACGCGATGCCTGCCATGACGCCCGAGGAGACCACCGGCTACCTGCGGCACCACCTGGCGTTGGCCGGGCGGTCAGACACCCTGTTCTCCGACGATGCGGTCGGGTTGGTCCACCAGACCAGCCGCGGTTATCCCCGCGCGGTCAACAACCTCGCCGTTCAAGCACTGATCGCCGCGTTCGCCCTGGACAAGACCATAGTCGACGAGTCATCCGTCCGCGCTGGGATCGCGGAGGTCACGGCAGAGTGAGCAGCATCCCGACACGATGAGGATCACGACCCCGCCCGGCAACCGCCCGGCGGGGTTTCTCACACCCGCACATGCTCACCGTCAACGCCGCCGTCATCCTCATTTTCAACGCCGGTCAACACTCACCGGCAGCTCAACGAAGACTTCGGCCTGAAACCAGTCGGTCCGGCTCGTGGCTACCTCGAAACCGAACACACCCTCGCGCCGCTCTACCAGCTCAACGAGACTGAGCTGTTGGATCCCAATAGCTGACGGCCCCGACGCGCCAAGCATGACAACGGCCGGCAGCACTGTGTCAAGGCGGGAAAGCGTGCCTTGACACAGCACCACCGGCCGCGTTCTTGGCTTCGGGTCGGGGCGGACGGGGGAGGTGTCGGTGCAGGTCAGGGTGTCGGCGTCCAGCAACATGCCAACAACATGCCCCGGTCAACAGGGGTCAATGTCGGTC
>DASXPS010000024.1 GCA_036493475.1 Sporichthyaceae bacterium
CGGGCGTGCGCCAGCGCGGTGGGGTCGAAGTGGTCCAACACTTGCCCGATCCGTTGGGCGTAGGGGCCGAAGATCGCCATGAACTGCGCGGCCGGCATCTGCCGCCACTGGCGGGCGAAGAACCCTTTGAGCCGCAGCAGGTTGGGTGCGTGGCGGGGCGCGAACACCGCCAGTGGGCAGAGCAGACACACCCAGGGCCGGGCCGGGCAGGGTTTGCCTTTGGGGCCGTGTAGCCCGGAGAGTTGGTCGGCGCAGGCCGCGACGAACATGTCGCGGGTGCCGCCGACGAGTTCCGCGATCACGGTGTCGTCAAGCCCGAGCGTGGCCATCAACTGGGGATAGTCACGGGCCAAGGCGGCGGTATGTTCCTCGGCCAGCACCACCGGTGGCCGGGCACGGCGCAGCAGATCGTGCTGCGCATCCTCGACAATGGCCTCGACGGCCCGCCGCTGCGAGCCAGTCGGCGTGGACAGGTAGTGATCACCCTCGACATGGGGGCTGTGGTTCGGGTCGATCACCGCTCGGCCGCGCCCCGCCCACGTTCTCTGATCCCGCATCGCGTGGTGTGTGGTGCGGATCCGCGACCGGTGGATCTTCAGCGGGCCACCATCGTCGTTCTTCACGCCATAACGGATCACCCACCGCTGAATCGACATTCGCCCCGCCGCGGTACCCATGCCGATCACGTAGTGCCCTGGCTGAGACAGCCCCAACCACAACCGGCGGCGCTGGTGGGCGTCGGCGAAGCCGCGCAGCAGCGCCGAATGCGACAGCCACTGCTCCAGCAGCCGCACCGCGCGGCGGGGCAGCGTCAGGCTCTCCGTCGCGGTGCGGCGTTTGAGGAAGGACAGCAAGATCGTGGCGTCGCCGGCCCAATCAATGTCACCGATGAGCAGGTCATCGATGCCGTCGGGCACGATCCCGCTGTAGGCGCCGAAGAGCAGCCGGTAGGCGATCAGCATGTCGTTGGTCGGGAACATCTCGGCGCTGGCCTGAGCGAAACCGCCGCGTTGCTGGACCGCGGCTTGGGTGGCGCCCACCTCGGCGCCAAAGTCCGTGCTGGACAACGGGCCGAGACGGGCCAACAGCCAGCGCAGGTTCTCCGGCGTCCACCCACCCAGCCGAGGGTGTTGCCCACGCTCGGCCGCCGCCAACCCCTGCTGATGCGTGGCATAGGACTCGTCGGCGATCGCACGGCATGTCTGGATCAGCCGGTCCCATTCGGCTTCCGAATAGGGCGGCAGCTGGCGGCGGTTGCGCTGCGGGTTGAACGCGCGCCCCGCCGCGAGCTCGGCGACATCGGCCGCCAGGGTCCCGGTCACCGTGTGGAAGGCCTGCAACATTCGGCGGGTGCAGGCTTCCCGTGGAACGCTGGAGCCGATCCAGTACTCGGCCAACCGGGCGCGCCGCAGATCGCGTGCCCGCCCGGTGAACCCGGTCGCGGCGAGTGTGCGGGTCATGTGCCGAATCGACTGCACGTAGTGCGCGCCCACCGAGCCGGCGGCATCCACTGTGCCGTGCGGGTGGATCAGCTCCACCAACCCCACCAGCAGGTCGCGAGCCAGCCCTGGGTTCGGCACGCCGTCCAGATCGAACCGTGCGGTGGTGCCGTCGCTGAACACACAGTCGATCGCCAGCGGGTCTTCGATGACGGTAGCGGGCATCACCACGCCCCACCCTGAGTGTTCTCGTCGGTGTTCTCGTTGAACTCTGCGTCCACTTCCCGCTCGGCCTTGGCGTCGAGCAGGCCGCCGCTGGCGCCGGCATGGTCGTAGGCGTCGCGGTAGATCCGGGTGGTGTCCAGGCGGCGCAGATATTTTTCCGTCACCAGCACTGAGGAGTGCCCGAGTAGGTCCCGCAGCACCAGCATCGGGTCCGCTTTGGACAGATAGAGGGTCAGGGCCGCGTCGGTGTCGGTGTCCTTGACCAGCTTGGCGGCCTGCCGGTAGTGGCCGGTGACCAGATACTCGAGGGTGTGCATGGCCATCGAGTGTCTGAGCCGGTGGGCATGAACGTGCGGGAACCGCGGCTCGAACCTAGTCCGGATCCGGTTGGCGGTGCGTTCGAACACCGACGCCCACGCGGTAAACGGGCCGCCGCCGTTCTTCACCGCCAACAAGCACGAGCCGCCGTCTGGTGCCACCAGGCGGCGACGCTCGCCCGCGGTGAGGGTCTCCCAGCGGCGGCGGACGCCGTTGACCCGCCCACCGCGGGCGTCCGGGTCGGTGACCAGCAGCGGCTCGCCCCACCGAGGTGGCGGTCGCCAGGACGAGCCGGCCGCGGTGACCACCCGGTCGAGCTCGACGTAATGACGTACCGCGGCGAGCGCGTCGTAGGAGATCCACGTGGTGCGGAACTTGCCACCCTTGGTGATCCCGGCCGGCACCGGGAATGGGATCGGCACCGGTGACCGGCGGGCCGGCAGCGCTGCTAGCTCGAAGACCAGCAGGTAGCTGAACTCCCGCAATCGCAGCCCGGTGGACAGCGCCAGCTCACCGACCGCGGCGTTGCGGGCCAGCTCCCGGCCCCGAAACCCCGCGTCCGGTCGACCATCCGGAGCCAGACCACGCAGGCCGTTGAGGAACAACGCGGTGAACTCCGGCTCGAGGTATTTGATCGTGACGTGGGGTTTCGGGGTGCGGCGCACCGCCAGGTTCACTCGCACCTGCCGGCCGGTGCCGGCGAACAACGCCCGCCCCAGCCGGTAGCTGAACGGCTCGGCCCGCGCGTGGCCTTCCTCCATTGCCCACCGGTAGAACAGCGACAACACACTCACATGCCGACCCCACGTCCTGGCCGCGAACCGCCGAGCCGTCGGGCCGGTCGCCCGATATTCGGCGTACTTGCCCAGCGCGTGTTTGAGCCGTTCACGGGTGTCGAACAACCCGACTCCATGCTCGGTGAGGAATTCCATCCACGCCTTGACCACGCCCGCGTAGCTCGCCCACGAGCTCGAAGCAGGACAGCCGCTGGCCGGCAGACCACGCAGCCACCGATTCACCGCCACCGCCGGCCGAGGCTGTCCCGGCCCGTCCTCGAACCGCAGATCGTCATCAATCAAAACCGGCATCCGCTCCGGGATCACCGGCCGATACGCAACGTCCCAGGACTCACAGCCCACGGAGGAAAAGAAGCTCAAGATCATGGTCGGGGACCATAGAAACACCACACGACCCGCGCAAAGCGGAAAGACCACCTCAGCACGACCCCCGAGTCGGAATCGCAACACGACAACTAAGCAGAGAGAAAGTGTCGGAACGCGTGAGGTTTCACCACTCCAAGCCCGGCGCGTTGTCCGGCCCGGCCGAGCATCCGTCGCGCTCCTACCGGTGCCCACGGTTGGCCGAGGTTGACCCCGCGCAGTTGGACCAGGAGCATGCCGTGCTCGATGCCACGCGGATACTCGCTGGTCATGTAGTCGAAGTAGGTGTGCACCATCGCGGGGCTGACTCGTCTGAGCAAACCTCCGATCACGACGCCGTGATCAATGCGCCAC